>DATMOZ010000079.1:0-6309 GCA_035567995.1 Acidobacteriaceae bacterium | reverse complement strand
GTAAGCCGTCAGTAGCATCATCGCCATAACCAGCACAGATTGCGGGAGCAGCAACTTGAAGGTTTGCAGGCGAGCGAGCACAAAGGCGGCAAGCAGAAACGCGATACCGCATAGGAGTCCGAGATAGTGCAGCCGCCAGATTGCTGTTCCGACAACGGCGCCGGCCGCGTGGATTCCTAGCGCTTGATCCGTAAATAGCGGCGGCAGCACGGAAAAAGCCGTCGGCGCCAGTACCGCTCCGAAGAACAGCAATGAGCCCAGCCAGAAAGCCAGTGCGAGCAGCGCCACAATGTTCAGCAGAGTGCGCATCTTAGATCTGCGCCCGGCCGATCAGGCGCTCGATCCGCTTCGCAATCGGCGGATGCGTTGAGAACAGACTCGCAAAACCGCCGGAGCCGACAAGGGGCGCGACGATGAACAGATGTGCCGTCGCAGGATTCGCCACGAGAGGAACACGCTTCGAGTAGGCATCGAGTTTTTGTAGAGCGCGTGCCAATGCGTATGGATTGCCGGTCAAATGCGCGCCAGTTGCGTCTGCCTCGTACTCGCGGGAACGTGACACCGCCAGCTGAATCAGCATCGCCGCGATGGGCGCCAGAATAATCATAAAGAGGCCGGTAAGGCCGCCGCCGTCCCGCCGATCGCGCGAATCACCTCCACCACCGCTGAAGAGGCTTGCCCAGAAGCCCATGCGCGCTAGCAATGTGATTGCGCCGGCAAGAGTCGCAGCGACGGAACTGGTCAGGATGTCGCGATTGCGCACGTGCCCCAGCTCATGCGCCAGCACGGCTTCCAGTTCCTCATCGTCGAGCAGGGTCAAAATGCCCTGGGTCACAGCGATCGACGCGTGCTTCGGATTCCGCCCGGTTGCAAACGCATTGGGTGAGTCAGTCGGGATCACATAGATTTTCGGCATCGGCAGGCCGGTGCGCTGGGTCAGGCGCTCGACGACCTGGTAGACACGCGGAAGCTGTTCACGCGTGACCGGCTGCGCGCTGTACATCGCCAGCGCGATCTTGTCGGAAAAGAAGTAGCTCGAGAAATTCATTACGGCTGCGATGACGAACGCCAGAACCATACCGTTCGACGCGCCGATACGGCTGTGCCCGCCAATCACCCCACCGAGGAAAATCAGAAACAAGGTCAGCGCAGTCAGCAGAAACGCAGTCTTGAAGTTGTTGCCCATGCTTATAGTTTATTCCTCTGGCGGCGCCCATGCGGGCGCAGTTTCCGGCTGCAATCTTGCGAAAACCGCCAGATTCAGCGATACTTAGCAGTGTTGGAAGCTCCACGAGTGTGCCGCCTCTGCGTGCGTTCGTCCGCGATGCTCACCGGCAATACAAGTTCCTGAGAGGAAAGACTCCTGTGTTGATGATTCGTTTAGCGCGCGTCGGTGCTCGTAAGCAGCCCTATTATCGCGTCGTTGTAATTGAGAAGAGCCGCGCACGCAATGGCCGCTCTGTGGAAGTCGTGGGCACCTACAATCCGCGCACGTCGCCGGCATCGGTGAAGCTCGAAACCGAACGCATCGACTACTGGACGGGCAAGGGTGCTCAGCTGTCTGAAACCGTAGGCAAACTGGTAAAGAACTATAAGCCTGCCGCCGTCCCCGCAGCCTAGCTTTGGGCCAATTCTGAAGCGATTTTAATCCGCTCGCGCTTCGTGCGCGGGCGTTTCGCTTTTGTGATGACATTGGCGTCGCGGTGCGGTATAAGGCACACCGACTGCAACGACACAAGAACGGTGCCGCCAGAAAGAGCGCGAACCAATGACAGAGCCCGAAGCGCCAATGAATATAGCGACTTCAACCCGACCGACAAGCGACCAACGCATGCAGGAACTGATCACAGAAATCGCACGCGTCCTGGTAGATGCTCCGCAAGACGTGGCCGTTGAGGCTGTCGCCGTTGCTGACTCGACCTCGTTGCGACTGCGCGTCGCGCCCGGCGACGTGGGCAAGGTCATTGGCAAGCAGGGCCGCACGGTGCGTTCGCTGCGCACCATTCTCGGCGCGGTCAGCATGAAGAGCCACCATCGCTACACGCTCGACATTCTTGAAGAGGACCGCGAGCCGCGGCAGCGAGCCTAGCGCAGGTACTACACTTTCAGCGTGACCACCGACCCAGACAAATGGACCGTCCTGGCGCAGATTGTGCGCGCTCAGGGCCGTCGCGGCGAAGTTCTCGCCGAACTGCTGACCGACTTCCCGGAACGCTTCGCGGACCGTCGCCGGCTGTTCCTGCTGCCTCCGCGCTCGGAGTCATCGCGTGAGGTGCAACTCGAAGGACACTGGCTGCCCCAGGGAAAAAACGCGGGACGCGTCGTGCTGAAGTTCGCCAGCATCGACAACATCACGGACGCCGAGATGCTGCGCGGATTCGAGGTCGCGATCCCACGCGAAGAACGCGCGCCCCTCGACGAAGACGCTCAATACATTGGCGACCTGATCGGCTGCTCATTGATCGACGTTGCGAATGATACGGAGCGCGTTGTGGGCGTGGTAGAAGAGGTCGAACGCGCCGGAGGAATGACGGCGATGCTTATCGTCCGTCGCCACGACGGCGATGAGTTGCTGGTTCCCTTTGCTCGCGCCTATCTAAAGCGCGTCGACATTCCAAACAAACGGATTGAGATGAATTTGCCCGCCGGATTGGCAAACCTGAACGCGCCAATTTCGGAGGAAGAGCGTGAGCAGAAGATCGCTGAAGAGAGCCCCGAAGAATAATGCGATTCGACATCATCACGATCTTTCCGGAGTTCTTCCGCGGGCCGCTCGATCATGGCGTGCTCTCGCGTGCGATTTCGTCGGGCATCATTTGGATCGTTACGCATGATCTACGTAACTTCGCGCACGACAAACACCGCACCGTGGATGACCGCCCCTTCGGCGGCGGTGAAGGAATGGTGCTGAAGCCGGAGCCGCTGGTCGAAGCAGTGGAATCACTCGGCCTCGCCCCGAAAGAGAACCGCGAAGCGAGCCGGGAGTGTGTCGTCTTGCTGTCCGCACAGGGCCGCCCCTTCACGCAGGCGGTCGCGCAGGAACTGGCCAGCCTTGATCGGCTCGTCTTTCTCTGCGGCCGGTACGAGGGCGTAGACGAGCGCGTCAACGAACTCGTCGTCGATCGCGAAATCTCGATCGGCGATTACGTTCTTTCGGGCGGCGAACTCGCAGCCGCTGTCGTCGTTGACGCGGTCGCGCGGCTGCTGCCCGGTGTCCTCGGCAACGAAGATTCGTCGCGCTACGAGAGCTTCGGCGGTCACGGCGAGCAGGACGCTTCGATTCCCCACTCCACACACGACGCCGGCGGATTGCTGGATTACCCCCACTACACGCGCCCGGCGGAGTTTCGCGGGCTTCGCGTTCCGGAGGTGCTGTCTTCAGGCGACCACGCGCAGATTCGCGCGTGGCGCCGCGAACAAGCACTCAAAAAAACGGTTGCGAACCGGCCCGACCTGCTGGAGAGCGCGCAGTTGTCAAAGCAGGACACCAGGATCGTGGAGCAATTTCGCCGCGCAAAATCCGGCGAATCCGTGTAAACTACACATTCGGTTACAAATCGAAAATCCCAGCTCCCTGCTATGGGTGAGCTACCTCAGGAAACGCAAAAATGTCTATTCATCCCGTCATGCAGCGTCTGGCTGCCAAGCTGGAACGTACTGACCTGCCGAAGTTCGCCGCCGGCGACACTGTC
This sequence comes from Acidobacteriaceae bacterium, assembly GCA_035567995.1. GTDB lineage: Bacteria > Acidobacteriota > Terriglobia > Terriglobales > Acidobacteriaceae > JBBPYY01. Next base: position 2,617 of record DATMOZ010000079.1, on the reverse strand, counting down.
CGCGTGCAGGTAAAGATTAAAGAAGGCGAAAAAGAGCGTCTCCAGGCGTTTGAGGGCATTGTTATCGCCGTCAAGAGCGGACCGCAGGGCAGCTTTACAGTTCGCAAGATGAGCTTCGGCCAGGGTGTCGAGCGTATCTTCCCGTTCAATTCAAAGGTCGTCGACAAGATCGAGAAAGTCCGCTCGGCACGTGTCCGCCGCTCGAAGCTCTTCTACCTGCGCGGTCTGCGTGGCAAAGCTGCACGCCTGAAGGAAGTCGATACCCGCGAGTAGCGCGTTTTTTGGTTCCCGCGAAAAGCTCCGACGGCCCAGCCGTGCGGAGCTTTTCCATTTCCCGACGGGTTTCCTCAGTTCCCACAGCCTGCGGTTGTAAACTGCGGGAAATGCCGGCAAAACGCATTGTCGCGGCCCAGGTCAAAAAGCGTTTCCGCGAATTCGCTGACGATGACGCATTTTCCGGGCTGGCTCCCTCGACCCGCAAGATGAAGCTGCTCGCATCGTTAAAGTGCGATTCGCGACACGAGCGCGCCTTGCGGCTTAAGGGCGCGGAGACGATTGCTGGAATCGACGAAGTTGGGTGCGGCGCATTATTCGGCCCAGTCGTGGCTGCAGCCGTCATTCTGCCCAAAGGGTTCGCGCTCGCCGGCTTGCGGGATTCAAAGCAGCTCGATGCGGAAACGCGCGAGCGCATGGCTGCGCATATTCACCGCCGCGCCATCGCGGTGGAGATTGAAGCCGTGGATGCGGAGACCATCGATCGCATCAACATCTACCAGGCGAGACGAATGGCGATGACCGCCGCGGTTATGCGCCTCAATCCCGTGCCTGATCATTTGTTGATTGATGCGATGACGCTCGATCTGCCGCACGCGCAAACGAACCTGCTCTACGGCGATTCGCTGAGCGTTTCGATCGCTGCCGCATCGGTCGTGGCAAAAGTATTTCGCGACGCGCTGGTGCGCGAGCTGGCACAAACTTATCCTCAGTACGACCTCGCCGCGAACAAGGGCTACTCCACGCCCGGCCACAAGCGCGCCTTGCGCGAGCATGGACCGAGTCCCCTGCACCGGCGCAGCTTCTGGCCTGTCGGCTCGCTGGAGCCTTTGGAGCCCGCCGTCATCGCATCGGAAATTCCGACGACCCCGGCACCATCGCTGTAATCGCATTCAGTTACGTTGCGGAATCGTTACGTTGCGCCGCTGACTTACGCGGTTGCCACCGTCGGCCGCGAGGATGAACCCGCGCCTTGCCGTGGTCTGCGATGCGCCAGTTCCCAGACGATGCGCGCGAGCAGCAACAATGTAAGCACCGCAGTGTCATTCAGGGGAGTCCGCACGCCGGGCTTCACCAGCCACCAGTAGTGCAAGACTCCGGCGATCGCCGCGACGTACACCAAGCGGTGCAGCGCCTGCCAGCGCTTGCCGCCGAGTTTGCGAATCGCCCACGCACTCGATGTCGCAGCCAGCGCTGAGAGCAGCACCCACGCGAACATCCCAACCGTAATAAAACGCCGCTTCACAATGTCGGCGCCCATCGCATGCCAGTCGAGGCCTGAGTAAAGCACGATCCACGTCAGCAGATGCAGCGAGGCGTAAAAGAACGCATAGTTTCCCAGGAGCTTACGAAACCGAATCAGCCAGCTCAGCCTTGGCGTCAGGCGGCGAATGGGAGTGACCGCCAGACATGCCAGCAGCAGGCGTAACGTCCAGTCGCCGGTGAAGTGGGTAATCTCCTGCACCGGATCAGCCCCGAGTTCGCCGTGCAAAGCACGCCAGCCGAGCAGCGCGACGGGCCCCAGACAGGCCACCCAGGTAAGCCACCAGAGAATCTGTATCGCGCGCTTCGGCATGTCTCTTAGTAATACTTCTTCAGATCCATGCCGTTGTACAGGCTTGCGACCTGATCTCCGTAGCCATTAAACATCAGGGTGGCGCGGCGCTGCTTCCAGATCGGCTCGCCGATGCGGCGCTCCGTCTTCTGGCTCCAGCGGGGGTGATCGACATTCGGATTCACGTTGGAATAAAAGCCGTACTCGCTCGGTGCCATCTCACTCCACGTGGTCTTCGGCATGTCGGCAACGAAGCGGACCTTGACGATCGACTTCGCGCTCTTGAATCCGTATTTCCACGGCATGACCAGCCTGACCGGTGCGCCGTCCTGCTTCGGCAACGTCTCGCCATACAAACCAAAGCACAGCGTCGCCAAAGGATTCATCGCTTCGTCCATCCTCAATCCTTCGGAATATGGCCAGTCCAGGCCGACACGGTCGAGCAGCGGCATCTGTTTTTTGTCCGCTAACGAAAGAAACTGCACAAATTTCGCCGACGGAAGCGGCTCGCATGCCTTGATGAATTCCGACAGCGCATAACCGTCCCACGGAATCACCATGCTCCAGCCCTCGACGCAGCGGTGGCGAAACACACGCTCCTCCTGCGCATGCAGCTTTGTCAGCTTGTCTATGTCCAACGTCTTCGGCTTCTTGACGAGACCCTCAACGCTGATCGCCCACGGCGACGTCTGCAACGTGTGCGCGTTCTGCGACGGATCGCTCTTGTCCGTGCCGAATTCGTAGAAATTGTTGTAGCTGGTGATGTCTTTGAAGCTGGTCAGCATCTCG
>DATMOZ010000078.1:0-6751 GCA_035567995.1 Acidobacteriaceae bacterium | reverse complement strand
AAACGTTCGTTGCCCGCTCCTTTGGAAGAATGGCAGACGCTGCGCAATAACATTTACGAGAGCGTGTTTACCGAGTTCTGGAACGAAGATCTTCAGGCTTTGGTGGCGTACCGTGGGGCGGATTTTGTAGATGCGTCTGCCCTGCTGATGCCGCTGATGCGATTCATCAGCCCCGCTGATCCGAGGTGGCTCGGGACCCTGAAGGCTATCGAGCGCGACCTGGCAGATGGCTCACGTGTGTATCGGTATCGCCAGCAGTCCCGTGAAGTGGACGGTTTGCACGGAATGGAAGGATCCTTCGCGGCGTGTTCCTTCTGGTACGCGGAATGCCTGGCCCGAACTCACCAGACAGCCAAGGCGCACGACATATTTGAACGCACGCTGAGTTATGGGAACCACCTCGGACTCTTTGCTGAAGAGCTTGGTTCGAGCGGGGAGCACCTGGGCAATTTCCCGCAGGCGTTCACGCACCTCGCATTGATCAGCGCGGCGTATTACCTGGATAAAGACCTGTCAGGCCAGCTGGGAACGTGGCGCTAGCGGGCCAACAGAGCGACACCGCAGCAGACAAGGATGGCGACGAGCCAGCGGCGGCGGTCAACATTTTCCCTGAGGAAGAATTTGGCGGCGAGGGCGTTGCTGACGAATGTGAGTGACGCGCTCGCGGGGGCGACGAGTGAAACGTCGAGACGGCTGAGCGCGAAGAGGAGTGAGAAGAAGCTGATCGCCATGAACAGCACTCCGGTGAGAAACATGGTGTTGCCGGTGACTGCTTTCACTGCTCCAAGAAAGCCGGAGCGAGCGCGAATCTCGTCAAGGTCGCCGATGCGGCGCATAGCTCCGGCGGTGAGAACGTCTCCAGCGGTCGCGGCGAGCACGATGGCGAGAATCATGCTCCATGTGGCGAGTTGCGAGACGGGATGCATCAGGAAGCTGTTGTCTCGAGCTGCGGCTCATGCTGCGTGAGTGAGGGACCGCGAGCGATGAAGCTGACTGCGAGAGCGATGAATGCAATACCACTCCAGCGCCAGGGTGAGATGTATTCGTGCAGCCAGAACTTGGCTAGCAGCGCGACGACGACGTAGCCCAGTGATGTCGCGGGCAGCACGAAGGTGAGGTCCGCCCACGAGAGCGCCGTGAGGTACGAGGCGAAGAAGCCGATGAGCAGAAGGATGCCGGCCACGACCCAAGGCACCTTGAGCGCAGCGATTAAAGAGAACGGATGATGCAGCGAGATTGGGCCGATCTCGTGCATTCCTACGGCGAGGAAAGTGTCGCCGACAGATGCTGTCAAAGTGACGGCGACGAGCACGAGCCAGCGCCGAAATGTCATCGTTGATATCAAAACGTTTCCTCTTGCGACGAAGCCGCAGCTTTCGCTGCGGCTTCCGGCTTAGTGCTAGAGCCCGTTATGCTTCTGCACCGGCAGCGGTGGAGGCATTGGCTTTCTTTTCGTCTTTGCTTGCCTGCACGAGCTTATTGCGTTGCGCGCGGAGCTTCATGAACGCCTTCGCTTCGGTGTAGAGGCGGGGAACGTCGCGGTTAACAATGGCCTTCCAGATGACGCGTGCCGCAGCCTTTGGACGGAAGTAATACTCGTCGTAGAAGCGATGCACCATCTCGAGGACGTATTCCTTGGGCAGGCCGGGGTACTCGATATGCGCGAGCTGGTGGCCGCTTTCGTCTGCCATGAAGACGTCATTGGTGATGAAGCCATTCGCTTTTGCGTAATCGTAGAACTCAGTACCCGGGTATGCGTGGGCGATGGAGACCTGGATTGTTTCGACGTCGAGGGTCTTGGCGAAATTGATCGTGTTGCGGATGGATTCCTTCGTCTCGCCGGGCAGGCCGAGGATGAAGTCGCCGTGGATGGTCAGGCCCAGGTCGTGGCAATCCTTCGTGAAGTCGCGCGCACGCTGGACAGTGGCGCCCTTCTTGATGTTCTTGAGAATCTGGGGATCGCCGGACTCGTAGCCAACGATGAGCAGCCGGCAGCCGGCTTCACGCATTGCCTTCAGGGTCTCGCGGTCGGTTGTGACGCGCGAAGTGCAGGACCAGGTGAGGCCTAGCGGCTTCAGCTTGGCGCAGAGTTCAATCGTGCGTGCCTTCTGGATGTTGAAGGTATCGTCGTCGAAAAAGAACTCCTTGACGTTCGGGAAGAGTTCTTTCGCGTGGGCCATCTCGGCCGCAACATCGTCGGTGGAGCGCTTGCGCCACGCATGACCGCTGAGCGTCTGCGGCCAGAGGCAGAAGGTGCATTGCGCCGGGCAGCCGCGAGTGGAATAAAGCGAAACGTAGGGATGCAGCAGGAACGGCACGTTGTAGCGGGTGACGTCCATATCGCGCTTGTAGATGTCTGTGACCCATGGCAGCGCATCGAGGTCTTCTACCTGCGGGCGATCGGGATTGTGCACGATCTGGCCGTCTTTGCGGTAGCTGATGCCGAGGATTTCGGCGAGCGGCTTGCCGTTTGCGTATTCGACCACCGAGAAATCAAACTCGCGGCGGCAGACGAAGTCCATTACCGGGCATTCGGTCAGGGCGCGGTCTGGTGAAGTCGTCACCGGCGGCCCTACGAAGGCTATCTTGATGGCTGGATTGGCTTTCTTGATGGCTTCGGCCAGCTTTTGATCGCCTGTCCAGCCGACTGTGCTGGTAAAGAGGACGAGAAAATCGAAGTCCTTGCAGATCTGAATGGTCTCGTCGGCCGAAATGTGGTGGGGCGGAGCGTCGAGAAGACGCGATCCCTCGAGCATTCCGGCAGGGTACGCAAGCCAGACGGGATACCAATAGGACTCGATCTCACGTGTGGCCGGCCAGCGTGAACTGGCGCCGCCATCAAAATTCTCGAACGAGGGGGGATTCAGAAAGATTGTCTTTAGAGGCATGATGATGCCTCAATTTTACCATTCGCAGAGCGGCAGCGGGGTTATCAAATCGGTAAGGCAGTTACGGGCTCGCTCAGGGCGCAGGTTGGCCGCTAACTGTTGAAATGGCGGTCTTTGCCCAAGGCTCGATGCCTCCAGTGGCGCGCAGCAACTCGAGCTGGATCTTGGCCAGCGACAACTGCGCTTCGAGTACTTCCAGGTAGCGCTCGCGCTCTTCGATGCGGGCGGTTTGCTCGTCTTTTGGCGTGAGCGGACTCTGGCCGGAAGCATGTGAACTCGCTTGCGTGAGGATGGCGTCCAGCTTGTCCTTTGCAAGTTCGGCGGCAAGCACGGCAACCTGCTGCTGGGCGGCGATCTGTTCGAAGGAGTTTTGGAGCTTGAGAACTCCTTCGGCGGATTGATCACGCGCCTGCAGGAACTCGTTCTGGGCGTGCAATGCATCTGCATCGGCCTGAACGCGTCTTGCTCCGCGTGTCTCGTCTATGAGCGGCCAGTTGATATTGACACCGATGCCGAAGTTATTTGGTGCGAAGGTCTTGAAATTATCCTGGAAGTTCGTAAGTGTCGAATAGCGGTTGTATTGTGCAGCGAAAAGGGCCTGTGGACGGTATTGTTCGCGCTTGACGCCAAATGCCTGATATTGCTTCGCGCGTGCGTTGTCAAAGGCCGCCTCAAGAGCCGGAGTGGTCCCGGTAACGCGCTGGCCGGGTTTCAACCCAGGCGTGGCCGGGATGGAAGCCGTGTCTGTCCTGATCGTGTCAGGGGGAAGAGCGGTCAGCCGTGAGAGATGGTCCTGCAGTTCGCTGACGCGGTTGCGCATCTGTACCTGCTTCAAATTGACCCTGGCCGCGTCAAGCCTGGTCTGCGTTACCGCGACTTTACTCTCGAGACCGGCGGCGAAGCGGTCATTGATGATGCCAGTGAGCCGTTCGCTGTACTTGTCTTCATCGTGCAAGGCGGTAAGGGATTGCTGCAGCGCGTCGAGTTCGATGTAGCTCTCCGCAGCGTCGAGAATGACTTGTTGTCGCTGATCGCTGAGGTGCATCTGGGCACCATGCAGTCCAGCGCGTGCCGCGCGCATGTAGTCACGCTGCGAAAAGCTGAACAAAAGCGATTGGGAAGTAACGTTGTAAAGGGTCGGAGGATTGACCGTGAATCCGAATGAGTATCCGAGGCCGGAGCCGACGGACAGGCTCGGAATATAGGCGTCCTTCAGCTCACGAAGGGCCCCTTCAGATTTGCGGACATCCGCCTCCGCAATCCTGACCTGATGGCTGTTACGCAGTGCCTGATCGACGACTGTGTAGAAGGAAACCTGCGCCGATGCTGCGGCTGCGGCGAGCAAAAGCGCGCAGACACAGGAAGCGGTGACGAGCCGCCGGAAGACGGCGCGAATTAAAGTGACAGATTTCATGTGCCTTGCCGATTGTAATCGTGAGGTCCCCCGGCAATGGTCGCCTCGGTCCGTTCAGGGGCAAAGTCCTGGCTGATTCATTTCCCGTTGGGCTTGTAGTTCTTTGCGAGGGCACTGGCGACAGCGTATTCGGTCTGGGCAGCAGCGGGATCGCCGCGCATCTCGAGCAGTTCGCCGAGCAGCCAGTGAGCGCGGAACGCTGGAGCCGCTTCAGAGAGATGTCCGCCGTTGAGATATGTCCGCGCTAATGTGGCTGCAAGATCGAGTTCGCGTCCGGAGCGGCGAAGATTTTGGGCGCCGTCAAGGAGGGAAGGGCCGTGGTGTACATCGGTGGCTTGGCCTTTGTGGACGGCGTCGAGCATCTCAGGCCAGCGTGCCCGGCGCCGGTAGAACGATGCCAGATCGAACCATCCTTCTGAGGGATCGGGGGTTGCCCGGATTGCCAGGTGGATTTCGTTATCGGTCGTAGCGTAGTCGTGGTCGCGCTCTGCGATCTGCGCCAACAGCATGTGATAGCGGGACGGGTCGAGCTCCTGCAGCGTCGCAGCGACCTTGAGCGCCTTGTCGCGACCGCCGCCGACAACTGACGGCGCCTCAGCATAGAACTCGCCAAGATCACTGAGCGCCTCTAGATTTTTCTTGTCGAGCTGGACGGCTGCTTCGAACTCGCGTGCGACGTGCTTTGCGAGGTCGTAGGCGGTGATGAAAAGAGCGTGTTCCGCTTTTTCGCCATATGCGCGTCCGAGCCAGAGATGGTAATCGCTGCTGTTCGGGTTACCGCGAACCGAAGCTTCGCAGGCCTGCACGGCAAGGTCCCATCGTTCCTCCGAGTAGTACACGCGACAACGCAGATTTTCGGCGGTTGGAGAGGTGTCGTTACCAAGCAATGCAAGTGCATAGTCGGCCCGCCCGGAATTGAGTGCGACACGCACGGACGAGTAGGGGTCGGCAGCGAGGGCCGGCATGCAGAGAGAGAGAGAGAGAACCACGAGTGTCGGAATGCGCAATGCGTTTTGCTCGTCTGGTGAAGTATCTGATCTGCTATTGGACTACGCGAATGGGAAGTCCGTTGCTGAGGATTTCACCCTTCGAGCCGCCCAGCGCGACCGTGGCATGTTCGCCAAGGCCCGAAATGATTTCGACGCTGGTCAGATTCACGCCCCCAACCTGAACAGACCGGCGACGCAGTTCGTTCTTCACCACCTCATAAACGACGTTCTTACCGTTTTCGACGTGGAGTGCCTCGCGCGGCACCGTGAGGACGTTGGGCCGGTGGAAGGTCGTAACCGTGACGGTTACATTTGTATTCGGAAGCAGCGTTCCGTCTGAGTCGTCGACACCAACCATTACCTCACCAACATTACGGGTGCCGTAATTGATGATGGTGGTGGGAATACGCTCGATGTGTCCGTGCCACACCCGGCCAGGTTTCGCGTCCCACACGATGGTCATGGGCTGACCGAGGGCAAGCTGGCCGATCTCGGGCTCGTCAAAATACGCGCGCACACGCACGTGCTTGAGGTCCGCCATGGAGAGCAGCCTTTCGCCGGCCTGCACGAAGTCAGTGACCTGTACGGGAATGGAGTAGACCGTGCCGTCGAACGGGGCATGAACATTGGCCTGATGCAGGGTTTCTTCCACTGCCGCGACAGCGGCGTTGGCGTCCGCGACTGCGGCCTTGGCACGTTCCAGGTCTATTGGGGCGAAACGGTCGGTCTTGCGCTCATTCAACGCTTGAAGAGCCATGTTGGCCCTGTTCAAGCGGTCCTGCGCTGCTGCCACTTCACTGGGCGATGCCGATCCCTGCGCCGCGAGCTTTTGCACCAGGGCTAGTTGCTGGGTGGCCTGGGAGACACTTGCTTTCGCAGCCGATAGATCGGAGCCAATCGTGAGGCGTTCTTCCTGTGTGCCGCCGCGCAGGGTTGCGTCGAGACGGGCCTGCGCATCGCGCAAACCCGAGATTGCAGCAGCCAGTCTTGCGCGAGCTTCGCTGTCATCGAGCGAAAGCAGAAGTTGACCCTTCTTGACCAAATCGCCGTTATGGACAGAGATGGATTTCACCGTTGCAGAGAACGGGGCATGGGCCTCAAAGTTGTCGACCGGCTCTGTCTTGCCATTGGTGCTTAGGGTATTGATCAGATCGCCGCGCGTTACGGTTGCGGTAGAAATCGAGACTGGTTCTCGCGTGAAATGCCGAATGACAAAGATGAGAATGACCGCTACGATCGCGGCACCGATCCAGAGCGCGCGGCGATGTGTCGGTTTGACTCGGGTCTCAACTGCCATAGGCGGTAAAGCTAACTATATATAAGAACCATCTGCCCGCAGTTGTCAGAACGCTGAGTAATTCACGATCCTGGCAAAGGAAGCGGGATCGAGAGAGGCTCCACCGACCAGAGCGCCATCAATCTCCGGCTGGTTCAACAGGCTCGAGACATTCTCCGGTTTG
>DATMOZ010000077.1:0-17401 GCA_035567995.1 Acidobacteriaceae bacterium | reverse complement strand
CTCAAGGGTAGGTTAGTCACGTGTTACTCACCCGTGCGCCACTTTACTCATGGATTGCTCCACTTTCTCGTTCGACTTGCATGTGTTAGGCACGCCGCCAGCGTTGATTCTGAGCCAGGATCAAACTCTCGTTTGAAACCTGATGATCTCAAACCCAGGACGGAGGTCCGGGTTGAGATCCGCCTACCGATGCTCGAAAGATCGGTAGGACCATACTAGTGAGAATGACCAAACCTATATCTTGCTGGTCGTCTCACGACTGGCATGTTCAACTTTGTTGTCAAAGATCCACGCCGGGTTCCGCCTAAGCGGTCCGCATTGGATCAAGGGCTTTTCAGCTTTCGCCTACTCGGCTTCCTCGAACTTGTTGCGCACTTCACGTCGCATCGCGACGTCTTTTAGCGCACTTCCCAGAAATATCAGAGCTTGACTGCACTGTCAAGCGAAACCGCTCATCTAAGCTCGATTTCTGCGCGGAAGTGCCACTGCGCGCTAAACTCATAAAGATCTTGCCGGATTGGCCTGAGCCATCCGCCCCGAAAAGCACGCAAAAACGCCGCCCGTGCGGGGATTCAAAACTGTGGCTGCCGTTGGATCGCTACTGGAGCTTTCCTGCTTTAGGCTTCAAACACACCCGCTGTTTATCTGGCGGGGAACCTGCCACGCGCACCGTACTGCTGTTACTGTCCGCCGCGCATACTGCACCGCGCAGCGTTGGGTGCGACTTCCTGATACTACCCGCGTGTTGGATGGATTGCAAGTTCAGGAGCGTGGAAAACTCGCTGATTTCTGTTGAAAAGCGTCTGAGCCGCGCATGTTGCACCATTGTCGCGCCGAATCACCGCTACAATTCACCCGAGGGTTCGGCATGGAAGCGAGCGAGATTCATGAATTCAATGAGCAGCAGGAAGAAGCATCGCACAAGCGTGACCTCTTCCCTATCAGCTTTACTATCAGTGTATTAGCGGTTTTAGTGGCCTTGACCACGGTCATGGGGCACCGCGCTCACACGGCTGCGGTGCTTGAGCAAGCCCGTGCAACCGACCAGTGGAACCTCTATCAGGCGAAGAAAATCCGAGATTTTGACACCGCTCTCACTGTCGACCTGCTGGCCTCGCTGCCAGTCAAAGATCCGTCTGCGACCGCAAAGCTGCTCGACGGATATAAGGCACACCGCGCGAAATGGGCTGGTGAGTTGGAAGAAGAACAGAAAGTAGCCAAGGAATTCGAAGAGAAGGTGGAGTTGCAGGAGCGCCGCGCCACGCGCTTTGATCTCGGTGAAGCGCTTCTGCAAATTGGAGTGGTGATCGTCGCGATAACTCTACTTACCCGACAGCGCGTTTACTGGTTTTTCGGGATGGCATTTGGCCTCGCAGGCCTCATCTGCGCTGCTCTCGGTTTTCTTGTGCATTGAGTCACCGGCCAATGACGAAGCTCCGCAAGATGTCTTCAAAAACCGGACGCAACTTTTCAAATTGAGCGTCTGGCGCCACGAAAGCGATGTACGTCAGTCCCCCGTCCGGACGCTGCAATGCAACGATCCAGTCGCGTTCCTGGACACTCTGCGAAGACGACGAGAGCGGTGACTTGGTCAGGAACTCTGCGCTGCGCCCGTTTGTCTTGTTGACGATCACATCGTCGTCTGGCACGACCTGCCGCATGTTCTGGTCTTCCTGCATGATGGACTGCTCAAGCGCTCGCATCTGGTCAGCAAGACTGCCAGCCTTGCTTTGCGCATTCTGATTCCCGATGAGCAGGCCGCAAGCGATATTGCCGTTCTGATCCATTCCACCTGGAGGAGTAATCGTCACCACCTGGGAGGATGTATCTCCCTTGATTTCCCAGTCAGAGGGATACTTGACCGTGTAGAAAGAATGAGCGAACGTCTTCCTGTCATTGCGGGCGGTACACGTCTGCGATAGTGTGCGCCCCGGCACATTTGCATCGCCCGACTCCGACTGCTGCGCCCGGGGCTGGGAGCCCTTCCATCCGCCAGCCTTGATCTCAGCAGCGGTATACGCATGCATCTGCATCGCGCGTTCGTGAATGCGGCGGAAATTATCAGTTGTCTTTACTAAGTCCCGACGCGGCGGCAGCGATGCGATTTCTGCGTTCACATATTCAATTCGGTTCCCCGGATTTGGGTGGTCACTGAGAAATTGCGCGCCCCCGGCTCCATACTTGGCTGTGATGATTTCGAAAAACTGGGGCAGTCCTCGTGGGTCATATCCCGCGTCGTACAGAATGTCGGTGCCCATCAAGTCTGCCTGCTTTTCGGCAGCGCGGGAGTAAGTGAGAAAGTGAAGTCCGGCAGCTGCCCCGACGCCAGCTTGCGCGATCTGCCCGTAATCCCCCAGCGCAGCCCCGGCGATGGCACCGAGAATTCCGAAGAGAGCGCCCTGCTTCTGTTGTTTCGTTGCGTTACACGTCGCGTGGCGCTGAATGACGTGAGACATCTCGTGCGCCATCACGCCTGCCAGTTGTGCCTCTGTGTCTGCAGCCTGAATCGCGCCCAAATTCACGAACATCGGGCCGCCAGGCAGCGCAAACGCGTTGATGTCCTCTGAGTTCACAACATGAAACTCAAACGGCCACCGCTCGTTCGTTCCCGGTGTAGGCGGAGCGACTGCCTGCAACTTTTGTCCGAGGCTCCTGATGTATTGGGTCATCGGATCGGAGTCGGGCAATACCGGCATTTGCTGATAGACCTGTGCCGCGGCCTTTCGTCCTAGTTCGATCTCCTGTTGCACTGTGTAGGCGTCATTACACGGTTGGGGCTGGAAACGCGCATAGGCGGCAGGCGAGAAGGAAAGCGCCAGCAGCACCACCATCAAGACTCTTAGCGCGTTGCTCTGGCCTGTGTTCTCAGTCCCCATGTTTCGCGATCACTCCTAAATCTGTCAGGCCGTTTACGAAGAACTGCATCGCTAATGCAACGAGCAGAAGTCCCATGATGCGCACCAGGATGCGAATTCCCGTTTCGCCAAGCACGCGCCGCACCCGATCGGCTCCCACTAGAACGAAGTAGCTGGCCACCGCTGTGACGGCGATCGCCGCTAGCACCGCAATCATCTCGCCGTGACCATGCACCTGGCCGACAAGAACCATCACACTTGCGATGGCGCCAGGACCAGCGAGCATCGGGATGCCCAAAGGTACGATGCCGGCGTCTTCCTTCGCTGCTGCCTCTTCGGTTTCTGAACCTGACTCCTGCGTCAGAGAACGCTTTGCCTGCAACATATCGACGCCGATAAGCAGCAGGATCAGGCCGCCCGCGATTTCGAACGCCGGCAAGGTAATGCCAAACATCCTGAAGATGAGCTGGCCCGCAACTGCGAACGAAGTGAGCGCGATAAAGCAAGTCAGCGCCGCACGGAACGCCATGCGCTTGCGCCGAGCCGCATCCGCGCCCGTGGTGATCGCGATAAACGACGGAATGGCGGCGAAAGGATCAACGAGAAAAAAGATCGAGCTGAGCGCGAGCAACGAAAAGCGCACGTACGTTGAATGAAAGCCAGACAAAGCCTGCGCCGCAGCGCCTGACTCCGCTGTGGCACGCAGGTGAGCGATTCCCGTCAAGAATGGTGCATGAATGAGTGACGCTAAGAAGTGGATTCGCATTCTTGCCCTACTTTACCTGCACCGCCAGCCCCGCAGACAGCGGCCAGCTGTGGGAACGCTGCGGCGCCGGCTTGACGCTGCTATCATCGAGATCTGTAGCAAATCTCAACCTGTGTCACCCACCAGGAGCACCACGTCATGCCGATCCACCCTACAAAACACATCTGGCACAACGGCAGTTTGATTCCATGGGACAGCGCCCGGATCCACGTCATGTCGCACGTGGTGCATTATGGCTCGTCGGTTTTTGAGGGCATCCGGTGCTATTCGCAGCCGGAAGGCGCGGCCATTTTCCGTCTGCCGGAACATATGCAGCGAATGCTGGATTCAGCAAAAATTTATCGCATGGATCTGGCGTACTCCCTCGATCAGCTCGTGTCCGCTGTGGTGGAACTGGTCGAAGCAAATGGCATCGCGCCTTCGTACATCCGTCCCATCGCGCTTCGCGGTTATGGCGAATTGGGCGTCAACCCAAAGGGTTCGCCGGTCGAGATCTTTATCGCGAACTATCCGTGGGGCAAATATGTCCAGGGCGAAGCGTGCAACGTCTGCATTTCCTCATGGAACCGCATGGCGCCGAACACCATTCCGGCTCTGGCCAAAGCGGGTGGCAATTATATGAACTCGCAGTTGATCCGCATGGAAGCTGACATGAACGGCTATGCCGAAGGCATCGCGCTCGACGTCAACGGCTATCTGTCGGAAGGGTCGGGAGAGAACCTCTTCATCGTCCATAAGGGAATTCTCTACACGACGCCGCTGGCGAATTCTGTGCTTTCGGGAATTACGCGCGACTCCGTCATTACTCTCGCGCGCCACCTGGGACTCACAATTGTCGAGCAAGCGCTGCCGCGCGAGATGTTATACATCGCCGACGAGGCCTTCTTCACCGGAACCGCCGCGGAGGTCACGCCGATCGGCGCGGTGGACCGCATTCCCGTGAACGACGGAAAAGTCGGCCCGATCACGAAGCAGCTTGCCGACGAATTCTTCGGCATCGTGAATGGAACGAAGCCTGATCGCTATGGCTGGCTAACGCCTGTGAGGGTCAAAGCAGATCAGCCTGTCACGGCTTAGCGGACTTACCCCCTATGGGGGTACAAAAGTCCTAAAGTCTAGACAACAATTAACTTAAGTCTGGACTTCGAGATACGTAAGTCAAAAACGCCGCCCATCGGGCGGCGTTTTTCATGGCTTCCGGAGTGGCTGTCATGTCAAGCGCCCGCGACTGTTTTCTCACGAGCGTTTGGTCGAACGCCCGCCGAACTTGTTGACACTCTTGAAACCTACTTTTACGCTGAGCGCCTCCACCAAAACAGCAAGATGCACTCATTCTGTGCAGAATGGAGCGGTAATGTTCGGCTCTGTGGTCCTCGATGTCGCCATCGGAATGGCTTTCGTCTTTCTGCTGCTCAGCCTGATCGCGTCGGTGATCCAGGAGATCCTTGCATCCATAGTGCAAGCGCGCGCGGCGAATTTGCAGCGCGGTCTGCGGAGTCTGCTTTCCGGTGACTCGATCGAGGAGGGAGTTTCCCTGGTGGACAGCATTTACAACCATGGCCTGGTGCGAGGGCTGTATCAAGATCCCGCCAAAGATTACCTGGGGACGAAGGGGCGGCTGAGCGACTTCCGGCTCAAGCTACAACGGTGGGTCGGCATAGCTCCGCCGACACCGATTGCCGGCGTTTCAGACCCGCTTATGCTTCCGGCCTACATTCCCGCACGCACTTTCGCGCTAACGATGATCGATCTCCTCAACAGGGAAAAACTGAACGGGCAAAACCCGGTTCAAAACATCACGGTCTTCCTGAGGGACCACCATCAAGAGTTCGAGCACAATAAAGCGGTCGAGGCGCTTCTGGCGCTGGTCGTTGACGCGAACAACAATGTCGAGAAACTTCAACGCAACCTCGAGAACTGGTTCAACGACGGAATGGACCGGGTCTCTGGCTGGTACAAGAAATACACGCAAAAGGTTCTGCTGGTGATCGGTCTGGTTCTGGCAATCGCGTTCAACGTGGACGCGATACGCGTGGCGCATACATTGTGGTTCGACCGTGACGCGCGACAGGGGATGGTGAGCGCCGCTAACGATTACATGCAGCAGCATCAGGCACCCGGAACAAATTCAACTTCCCCTGACGAAATTGCTCAGCGTATGCGCAATAGCGTGAGCGCCTTCCGTGACGTGTCCAATGAAACGCTGTTACCGATCGGCTGGCGTCACACGCCCCAAGAGTACTGGAACACACTGCTACCGAAGTCCGCGCCAGACCGGGCCCGGACGATCAGGTGGACAGCGCTCGGTGCCCTGCTCGCGACAATGGCTGGCTGGCTTATTACCGCTGGAGCCCTTTCGTTGGGCGCGCCCTTCTGGTTCGACATCCTCAACAAGTTCATGGTCGTGCGCAGCACGATCAAGCCCCAGGAGAAAAGCCAGATCGAGAAATCGAAGGACAACTAAGGCTGCATTCGAGCTGCGCGGTGCTGATGCGGTCAGCCCCCGTTGTTAGGGCATTTTCAAATAAGACAACTGTTGAACTCATTTGTTACCTTTCACGCTATTACGTATTAGCACATATTATTTATCGCGTTCGGACCCTGCGGACTGCTACTTATACATTCAGAAAGATGCAGACGCTAGAGGATTTGGAGCTAGCATTGCCGGTAAAGACGGCTCGCAAGCCGTCGAACAACCGGCTTTATTTCGGCCTGCTCAATCTCGCAGCCACCATTCAGCTGGTGTGGTTTTACGTGGTGCATGTCCCGCAGTATCTCGATACGGTGGCATATGAGAATGGGGTAGAGCGTTCGCCGTTTCAGTACCGCCTGCTGATGGCCTACCCGTTGCACTGGGCGCACGCGAATCGTCTACTCAATTTCATCGCAGATTATCTCTCGGCCATTCCACCGTGGTTCCCGCAGCGTGTGCATCCTGAAGATATCGTGGAATCAGTCGTGGGAGTTGCCTGCGTTGCTACTGCCGGGCTTGTCGCACGAGCTATCTATAAAACAAGTTCGCGCACGGGCCTCTACACGTCACTGGTGTATCCGCTGACACTCGCCTTGGCTGCAATTACCTACTGCTTGATAACGCTGGACTATTTCCGCTTCCCTTACGACCTGCCGAGTTTGGGCCTTTTCTCTATTGGCATCTACCTAATCTATTTCCGTCGCAGCTCGGTGCTGTTCTCGGCGCTCTTCCTTGTAGCCACGGTCAATC
This sequence comes from Acidobacteriaceae bacterium, assembly GCA_035567995.1. GTDB lineage: Bacteria > Acidobacteriota > Terriglobia > Terriglobales > Acidobacteriaceae > JBBPYY01. The sequence goes on along the minus strand of DATMOZ010000077.1, from coordinate 10,557 downwards.
GCGAAACCTCTATCTTCCTGCTGCTCTTCTATGCGATCTCTGAAGGATTTGACGGCATACGATTTCAGTGGCGGCGATTGCTTGCATGGCGCCCTGTCCTGCTAATCGTCTTGCTCGGGTCTTACTGGCTCGCCTTGCGAATCTGGGCGGTGCATCACTTCGCCTCAAATCCACATGAGAGCAAGCCCATCGCGAACTGGCCGCGCGTCGCGGCCAACGCTTCATTCGCCGTTTCTATAAACGCCTGGCCGCAGATGCTCAGCGTGTGCGCGTACCTGCTGCCCTTTGTACTGCTGAACCGGAGGCGCATCGCCGTCCCGCATCTACGCGCATGGCTTTGGGTGCTGCCCGCGTGGGTCCTGGTCATGCTGTTTTATGGCATGATCTTCGAGGTGCGCATCTACGGCGAACTGATTCCTTTCTTCGCGGTGCTGGTCGCGCTGACAGGTGAAGAGGTGGTGTGGGCCACTCTCAAGCACCGGCCTAGGGAGTAGCGTGTGTAGCTTATAAGCGTTGTCGCGACCCAGAGTGTCTCAGTATGAGGGGGATGATCGCTTGTAAACACGCACGTAATCGACCAGCATGGAGCCTGGAAAGACGGTGGTGGCGTCTGGATTGCCCGGCCAGCCGCCGCCGACAGCGAGGTTCAGCAACAGAAAAAATGGATGGTCAAAAGCCCAGTGTTTGCTCGAGGGCAAGTTATCTGGAGTTTGCGTTTCGTAGAGAATGTCATCGACGTAGAAGCGAATTGCAGCGGGCTCCCACTCGACAGCAAAGACGTGGAAGTCGTCACTGAATCGCCGGTTCTGCGGGAGCGTGAAGGCTCCGGTTAGCGGATTCTCGCCGGAATATTTCGGCCCATGCATGCTGCCGTGCACTTTTGACGGCTCAGAACCGATGTTCTCCATGATGTCGATCTCGCCACAGGTGGGCCATCCGACGCGATCTATATCATTGCCGAGCATCCAGAAGGCTGGCCACATTCCCTGTCCGGCCGGAATCTTGATGCGAGCCTCGAATCGTCCATACTGCTGTTCAAAATGGCCCTTCGTCTCCAGGCGCCCGGACGTGTAGGGGCGTGTCACCCCGTCGGGACCTGTGAAGGTTTCTTTTCTGGCGATGATGACGAGCTTGCCATCCTCGATGTGCGAGTTCTCGCGGCGGCTGGTGTAGTACTCAAGCTCGTTGTTTCCGAAGCCGGTGCCGTTTACCTCGACGGACCACTTCGCTGGGTCGGGAGCTGAACCATTGGGTCCATCGAACTCGTCACTCCACACCAGCTTCCATTTGGGAGCAGGTTTGTCCTGTGCATGTACTCGCGGATTGACAATGAGTGCCGAAGCTACTGTGAGTAAAACGAAGGCGAATGTGGCGCAAGATTTTTCATTTCGACGATCCATATCCTCATTGTGACATCGGGACGCCGGCCTTTGCCCACAGGACTACGGCCTGTGAACTATCGGCCAAATTGCCGCAGATGATGATCGGCGTGCAGGTAGCCCCAGCGCAGCCAGTCCCTTTGCGTCATTGAGCCGAAGTTGGGATGTTTTCGCGAAGCAAGACTCGAATCTTCAGCGAACTGATGCATTACAGAGAGTAGACGTTCGCGGTCTTGTTCAAAATCGAGTGGCACCGAGCCGCCGCAACCTTGTTCTACTTCGGGCCGCGTCCGTAAATTCTTCGCCCATTTGAGCGGTGCGTATAGGGCGAGCGGTTTTACCACGTTCCGCTGCAGCAGACTTGTGGCGGAACGTGCTTCCCATGTCCCCAGGCCGAGGCAGTAGGAGTCGGCGACATGGCACATCATGCCGTGCGACGTCATGCGTCCCCACAATGCGCGATCTGCGGGACTGATCGACGAGACGCGACCTGCTACAGCTTCCAGATCGCGACGATTTGCCAGTGTGCGCATGTGCCGGAATCTTAATTTACGTACGCGCTGGTTTGTCCATCGCAGGCGAAGTTGGATCCATTGCGGCCGCGGTGGATTGCGGAACTGCGCCTCTTTGCTGGTCCCAGCCGGGCAGAATCTGGCTGCCGGTGATCAGGCGTGCTCCGAAGTTTGAGCTGAAATACGTCCAGGCCCACTCGAAGAACACGAAGGCGCGATTGCGGAAGCTGATCAGGAAAGAGATGTGGACCACCAGCCACGCGACCCACGCGGGAAAGCCGCTCCAGTGGGCCTTGAACGGCCACTCTAGTTTGGCGATGGCCGCGGAACGGCCGATGGTCGCCATGTCGCCCTTGTCGAAATAGTGGAAGGGCGTGCGCGGCTTCTTGTCGAGATCCTGGCGCACCATGCGTGCGACGTGATCACCCATTTGCATCGCGGGCTGCGCGACACCGGGAAGCTGCCTGCCGTTTTCTTCGACGTGCGCGAGATCGCCGCACACAAAAACGTTGGTGTAGCCGGGGGGGTTGAGATAGCTGTCAACGATGACGGCGCCGCGTTTGTCAGTCGGGCAACCGAGCAGCTTGCCGAGCGGTGAAGCCTGCACTCCGGCGGCCCACAACGTGACGACAGAATTGATGCGCTCGTCGCCGACCCTGACGTAGCCGGGCTGCACATCTGTAACGTGTGCGCCGGTGCGCACCTCTACGCCGAGGTGGTTCAGCTGCTCTACTGCTTTCTGCCGCAGGTCTGGCGGGTAGGCGGCGAGAATGGTCGGCGAACCCTCGAGGATCACGACGTTCGCCATCGTCGGGTCGATGTGGCGGAAGTCGCGCATCATGTAGATTTTCGCGATGTCAGAGATCGCCCCGGCGAGCTCGACGCCCGTAGGGCCACCGCCGATGATGACGAAGTTCAGCGGCGGATGGGTGCCGCTCTCCACCATCTGCCTCTCTGCCAGTTCGAAAGCCAGCAGGACGCGACGGCGAATCTCTATCGCGTCTTCGATGGTCTTCAGTCCCGGCGCGAGTTTAGACCACTCGTCGTGGCCAAAGTAGGAGTGAGTGGCACCGGTGGCGAGGACGAGATAGTCGTAGTCGAAGTCGATGTTGCTGGCGAGCTTCACACACTTTCGGTCGAGGTTGAAGCCGGTGACCTCATCCATCAGGACCTCGACGTTTTTACGATCGCGCATGACGGTGCGAATGGGTTGCGCGATGTTGGCGGGCGACAGCACGGCCAGCGCGACCTGGTACAAGAGCGGCTGGAAGGTGTGATGATTCCGGCGATCGATGAGAACGATGTCGACGGGAAGTTTGGCGAGGGCGAGTGCTGCATGCAGACCAGCGAAACCGCCACCCACAATCACAATGCGAGGTCTGCTGGATTTTGGAGTCTCGAGTGCTGCAACGGCCATTCGCGAACCTCGTTTCAGTGCTGAAAGTGGTAGCTTCTTTTACTTCCAGGGATACGTCTCGATGCTGCTTGGGCCCTGATTCTATGGGCGCTAAAGCGCGCGCCACGAAACGAATGTGGGCTCGCTGCTAAATTTCAGGGTAGAAGTCGAAGAAGGCGTCAATGCTGTGCCGCAACTGACCCTCGATCTGTTCGCGGGTGCCCTCGAGCACATGCATGGTTACCGCCGCCGTGTTGCCGTTTCGCAATTGCACGGGAGCCTCGCTGACCTGCTCTACTTCTTCTGCGGGGAGCAACCGCATTCCGTAGACCAACACCAGATTCGCCATGCATCCATTCTATTCGTCCATCGCTGCGGTGGTGACTGCATCGCGCTGACTAATACGAGATGACTCGCCAAGCGTCTGCATCGGGCAGACAACATATAGAATCAAACAACAGAAAAACGAATGGATAACGCACAAGGCTCTACCTCTCAAGTACGCGACACTGTCATCCTGGGTTCAGGCTGCAGCGGCCTTACTGCCGCGATCTACTGCGCGCGCGCCAACCTGAAGCCGCTGGTGATTGAAGGGCACGAGCCCGGTGGGCAGCTTTCACTCACTACGCTGGTTGAGAATTTTCCGGGCTTTCCTGAAGGGATTCAAGGCCCGCAACTGATCGAGAACATGAAGCTGCAGGCGCAACACTTTGGCGCCGAAATGAAGCTGGGCCATCTCACGTCGGCGGACCTCTCGAAGTATCCGTTTGAGCTGAAGGTCGGCCGCGACACGATACACACTCGCACACTGATCATCGCCAGCGGCGCGTCTGCGCGTTGGCTGGGACTGCCCAGCGAACAGGCGCTGATCGGTCATGGTGTTTCGAGCTGCGCGACGTGCGATGGATTCTTCTTTTCTGGGCGGGAGATCGCGGTGATCGGTGGCGGCGATTCTGCGATGGAGGAAGCGCTCTTTCTGACGCGCTTTGCGACACAGGTCACGATCATTCATCGCACCGAAAAATTCCGCGCTTCGCGCATCATGCTCGAGCGTGCAATGGCGCACAACAAGATCAAGCTGATGACGAACACCGTGGTCGAAGAAGTGCTTGGCGTTGACAAGAAGGAAGTCACCGGGTTGCGCCTGAAGAACGGCCTCACCGCCGTGGAAGATGTGCTTCCGGTTGCGGGGATGTTTCTCGGCATCGGGCATATTCCGAACGCGAAGATGTTTGCAGGCCAGCTCGACATGGATGCAGACGGATACCTGAAGACAACGGACTATGTTTTCACGCGGGTGCCCGGCGTGTTTGCGTCTGGTGACGTGCAGGACCGGCGCTATCGCCAGGCGATTACCGCGGCGGGGACAGGTTGCATGGCCGCTCTGGAAGTCGAGAAATATCTGGAAGAGCACGGCCGCTGAGGGCACTATGCCCATCGCAGAGAATCTTGCCCGCATTCGACAACAGATAGCGGATGCGTGCGGACGCGCGGGACGCAGCGAGCAAGATGTTGCGCTGATGGCTGTTTCGAAGACGCACGCGGCTGGGCGTATCGTCGAGGCTTACAACGCTGGGCAGCGGCTGTTCGGTGAGAACCGCGTTCAGGAATTTGAAGCGAAAGCGAGTGCGCTGGCCGTGTTGTTGCCCGCCGGTGACGCGATCTTCCATCTGATTGGCCCATTGCAGGCGAACAAAACAGCGAAGGCGGCGCTTCTTTTTGACGCAGTGGATGCAGTGGATTCGGTGCGCGTCGCACAGCGGCTCAATGAGGCCGCGGGGAAGCTCGGCAAAGTTCTGCCGGTGCTGATTGAAATCAAGACGAGCGAAGAAGAAACGAAGTCGGGCGTTAAAGCGGGCTCTGCCGCCTTGGATGAATTGCTGGAGCGACTTGGATCGCTGGAGCACCTTCGTCCGGCGGGATTGATGACGGTGCCGCCGTACTCTGACGATCTTGAAGCGGTGCGGCCTTATTTTCGCCGTTTGCGTGAGTTGCGAGACGCGCTGGGAGGACGCTATCCCGCGCTTAGACTAGCCGAGCTTTCGATGGGAATGTCGAATGACTTTCCCGTCGCGATTGAAGAGGGTTCGACCTGTGTGCGCGTCGGAACGGCGATCTTCGGTGCACGCGAATGATTTCGCTGACGGAGACGGCCGCGGGGGTGAGCTTCGCGGTGAAGGTGCAGCCGCGGGCGCGGAAATCTGCGGTGACCGGCGTACACGACAACGCGCTGAAAATTGCGCTGAACGCTCCGCCACTCGACGGCCGCGCGAACGCGGCGCTGATCGAGTTGCTGGCGGATTTGCTGCAGGTTTCGCGGTCGCGCATCAGCATTCTGACCGGCGAGCAGTCGCGGCAGAAGGTGGTTCGCGTGAGCGGGATGACTACTGCTGAGGCTGCGTTGAAGTTGCAGCCGTATGCGCTTGCGGAAAGTCCTGGTACTTGAGCGGCATGCGCGAAAGATCGACTGCGTCAAGTACACTAACCGCTCAACAATGAACATACTTTACGCGGTTGTTCTCGTACTCATCGTTCTCACTCTGCTTGTGGTGTCTCTGGCGAGACTGCACACGGTGCGGACCAAGGCGGACTATCTGGTTGCGGGGCGTTCGCTGCCGGCCTTCGTGCTGATTTTCACTCTGTTGTCGAGTTGGATCGGGTCTGGCTCGCTGCTGGGCGGGGCTGAGAACGCATACCGGCACGGGTTCGCGGCGCTGTGGCAGGCCGGCGGCGGATGGCTTGGGCTGGTGGTGATTTACTTTGTCGCTCCCCGGGCGCGGAAGTTTGCCCAGTTCACGATTCCGGACCTGCTTGAAACGAGGTACAGCCAGACCGCGCGCATTCTGGGCGTGATTGCGATTCTCTTTGCATATACCGCGATTACTTCGTATCAGCTGATTGGCGGCGGGGATATTCTTCACCTGATTTTTCCGACTGTGATTACTCCGACGCTCGGCAAATATGTGATCGCTGCGTTCGTGATCGTTTTCACCGCGATTGCGGGCATGTCTTCGGTCGCTTATATGGACGTTGTCATCGGAATGATGGCGACGATCACGATGCTCGTTGCGGCCCCCATCCTGCTGCACCATGCGGGCGGCTGGGCTGGGCTGCACGCCGCGTTGCCGCCGACGCACTTTCAAGTGCTGGGCGACCTGACGCTGATACAGGGGCTTGAATTGCTGGTGCCGACAGGCTTGCTGATGCTGGGCAACCAGTCGATGTATCAGAAATTCTTTTCAGCGAAGTCAGAGACCGCGGCCCGGCGCGCCGTTGTGGGGTGGGTAATCGGCACCGTCATACTTGAAACCGTTATCGTGCTGATTGCCGTGGTCGGGTCCGCGCTCTTCCCCTCCGGCGAGGTGCATGCGCACCCGCGAGAGATTATTGCATACACCGCAACTGCTCCGCTGCCGAAGGGGCTGCCCACGCTGCTGGGCGCGCTGTTGCTGGGTGCTGTTTTTGCGAAGATCATTTCGACGGCGAATAACTACCTGTTTTCACCAGCCACAAACCTCGTGAACGACGTCTATGCGAGATACATCAATCGCGATGCGAGCAACAAGAAGATACTGATTGTTTCGCGGCTGGTCGTCGTGTTGCTGGGAATGTGGGCGCTGTACCAGGCTGTACACACCGAGTCAGTCTTGAAAAAGACGCTCTACGCGTACACGATTTATGCCGCAGCACTGACGCCGGTGATTCTCGCGGCGTTCTATTCACGCCGCGCTACGGCTGCGGGTGCGGTTTCTGCCATCGCTGCTGGAACTGTGGTCACCGTGTTCTGGGACACGGCGGCCGTGAAAACACACTTGCCTGCGATGATCGCGGCGCGTGACGCTATCTTTCCTGCGCTGCTGGCTGCACTGGTTTGCCTGGTCGTCGTAAGCGCGCTGACGAAGCCGCCACGGCCAGAACAATTGCTGCCGTTCGCATCAGATTAACCGTGATCAGCCATGGATGACGCGACAGAACATCTGAAGCAGGAAGTCGCGGCGCTGTCTGAGCGGCTACAGATATTGGAAGCGCAGGTTGCCGAATTAGCGATCGTGAACACGCCTCCGCCGCCGGCGGTTCCAACCGCGACGTCGGCGCAGAACGCCGCTGCTGCTGCGCCCCACCAAGACAGCGCGAGCTTACCCTCGTTTGTCGCCTTACCCTCGTTTGTCGTGAAGTCGGACGAGGGCCGCAGTCTCGAAAACAGGATCGGCTCTCAGCTTTTCAACCGCATCGGCATCATCGCGCTGTTCGCGGGGGTGGCATGGTTTTTTAAGTTCGCCGTCGACAACGGGTGGCTTGGTCCGCTGACGCGCATTGTTCTCGGGCTCGTCGTGGGAAGCGCGATCGTACTGTGGTCAGAGAGCTTTCGCCGTCGCAACTATGCGGGTTTTTCATACACGCTGAAGGCAGTTGGCACAGGCGTGCTCTATTTGACGCTGTGGGCTGCGTTCAGCCTGTATCACTTTATTCCAGCGAGCGTGGCGTTCGTTGGGATGATGCTAGTCACTCTGCTGAATGCGTCGCTTGCTCTCGCTGAAGATGGGGAGTTGCTTGGCTTTTACGCCCTGTTGGGGGGATTCTCGACTCCCCTGCTGTTGTCTACGGGCCTCGATCACGAAATTTTCCTGTTCAGTTATCTGTTGCTCCTCAACGTCGCGGTGTTTGTGCTGATCGCAATCAAGAACTGGACGCCATTGCTGATCGCGGCGTATCCGGCAACCGTTTTTTACGCAATCGCCTGGTATGTCGAGCACTACGATAAAAGCAAGCGCGGCATTACGCTCTTTTTTGCCGTATTGTTCTGGATTTCATTTGCCAGCGCTCCTCCTCTGCTTTACCGCTGGCGGCACGCCGACGATGACGCACGACATGGAAGTTGGCTGCACGTTGTGCTACCAGTTGCGCATGCGGTTATTGCTTTCGCATTCTTTTGTGCGCTTCTGGATTCCGACCTGGCGCCCTCAACGGAGGCGCAAGGATGGGGGGCGCTGGTCTTTGGCGCGGCCTATCTGGCCTTAATGCTGTTGGCGCGGCGTGACTCGGCGCATGAACTGGCTTTCTCCTTAAGTGCCGTGTTGTCGGTGGCCTTCTTTACGCTCTTCATCCCGCTCTACTTCAGCGGGCGGCCGATCATTTATGGGTGGCTCATCGAGGGTTTGATTCTGGTTCTGCTGCTGCGTCTCTCTCAGTCGGAGTATGCGCCTGCGCTCGCAGCGGTGCCGCTGCTGCTGGCCGGCTATGATCTGCTTGTCTACGACAGCTTCCACAAGATTCAGATGCAGACAGTTCTGGCCAATGCGCGATTTCCCTGCTTCGTTGCGGCTGTCGCTGTATTGACTGTCAGTGAGCTGGCGGTCCGCGATAAGAGCACGTGGTCCAAATTTCGCGTAGGTTCGATTCTCGTTGCAAACCTGCTTGCCCTGGTTGCAGTCAGCCGCGAGATTCAAACTTACTGGCAGGCTAGTCCGACGTTGTTCGCCGAGCGCTTCAGTTACTCCGTCTGGTTCATGCTCTACGGCGCGGCGCTGCTGGTGGTTGGCTTCTGGCGCAACTCGGCATTTCTGCGCTGGCAGGCCCTGGTGCTGCTCGCATTTACGATCGCCAAGGTCTTTCTGTACGACATGGCGAATCTCAGCCAGGGCTATCGCGTGCTTAGCCTGCTTGGCCTCGGGGCGCTTCTGCTGGGTGTCAGCTTCGCCTATCAGCGGGATTGGCTGCAGTTGCGTCTGCGCCAAAGGGCGTGACGATGCACGTTGCCGCGCTCACCCTCGAATTGCGCATTGAGCACGCACAGTCTTTGAAAGACCGGCGCCAGGTGGTTCGCAGTTTGAAGGAGCAGCTGCGGCATGCGTTCAATGTTTCGGTCGCAGAAATCGACGATGCGCACCAGTGGCAGCGCGCCACCATCGCAATTGCGGCCGTCTCGGCGTCACGCGACTACCTGACGGGGTTGATGCATCAGGTCGACTCTGCCGCGAACCGGATGGCGCTGGATCTCGGCGCCGAGGTTGCGGACTCCTACTGCGAATTTCAAGTTGCTGAATAGCAACATCTCGACCCCGCGACTCTGATATCCTCTCCGGTTTAGCTGATGTACAGGAGTACTGACTTATGCCTGAGTTTCGTGCGCGAACCTATCATCGCAACCGAGTGCAGGAGACGCTGCGCGAAGAAATCAGCACGATGATCGACGGCGAGCTGAGTGATCCGCGTATCGGCACTGCACAGGTGACCGAAGTTGTGATGGCGCCGGGCGGGAAGTCCGCCAAAGTGCTGGTCGCTGTGGCGGGTGGCGATGCGGAGAAAGAGGAAGAGACGCTTGCGGGACTGCTGGCTGCACGCGGATATATGCGCCGCGAGCTGCTGGCACGTATGGGCGTCCGGCATGTGCCGGAACTGACGTTCGTCATCGATCGCTCAGACCGCATGCAAGGGCGTATTGACGAGTTGCTGGGGCGGGCTGAGAAGCGCCGGCGCAAGGAGTGACCGACTGACGCGCGCGATGAACCAGCAGGAGCAGGCCAGCAGTATCGACGAAGTGCTCTCCAGCATCCGCTCGCATCAGCGGATTCTTGTCACGTCTCATCTGCGCCCCGATGGGGATGCGGTGGGTTCGATTCTCGCCATGGGCATGCTGCTGCGCGCCATGGGCAAATCACCCGAGGTCGTTCTGGCCGATCCGATTCCGGTGCTGTACCGCGGGCTGCCGGGGGCGAACTCTATCAAGAGCGTCGCAGATCTTGACAGCCACGTTGACGCCGCAGTAGTGCTTGAGTGCGACTCCATCGGGCGCACAGGAATTCAGGCGCTTGCCGGGCATCCGATCATCAATATCGACCACCACGCCAGCGCAAAGCGATTCGCAGACGTGAATTGGATCGATCCTTCGGCCAGCGCCGTCGCGGAGATGGTTTACCGGCTCGCTATCGCGGCTGGGGTCGAGGTCACGCCGGAAATGGCAACGTGCCTCTACACCGGTGTTCTGACAGACACCGGTTCCTTTGCTTACGAGGCGGTGAACGCACACACGTTTGACCTGGCGGGCAAACTGACCAGCAAAGGCGCCTTGCCGGGGCGAATCGCGGAGCGCATTTACTTCTCGAATCCGGAATCCAAAATCCGCCTGCTTGGCATCGCGCTGGCGACTCTCAAGATCGACAGCGGCATTGCCGCTGTATTTCTGACGCACCGGGACATGGAGTCCGTGGGGGCAACCGACGCCGACTGCGAAGGCATCGTGAATTATGCGATCGGGATCGACGGCGTGCGC
>DATMOZ010000076.1:0-2617 GCA_035567995.1 Acidobacteriaceae bacterium | reverse complement strand
TCCAAAATGGTTACCAGAGTTTCGTCTTTTACCACTTTGGGAGCCTAGCCGTAACATTATCTGAGTCACCAGCAAAGGTCTAGAAAAATCTCGGCGCTGCTCACAAGGCTAGACACCGTCAATATGCAGTTTACGGCTCTGGCAGGTATCGAGAAAGTAATTCGCCCCAGGCGCGGAGCGAGGCACGAACGGGCGACGAAGTGCTCAGAGGCGAACGACGCACTCGTTGACGCGTTGCTGTCGGGATTCTGCAAGCGAAGCTTTGACAGGTTCGAGGACATCCAGCCTTAAACGTGGGCCAGCGCCGGCAGGCCTTCTTCCTCGATTACCCCATCCAGAGCGGTCGCCGGGGCGAAGGTCACGACTACAGACTTCGAGGTCGGCGTATTGCTTTTCTCGGCCACGCTCTCCAGCGGAACCAAAACATTGGCCTCGGGAAAGTAGCTGGCGGTGCATCCACGTGGAATCTCATACGGAACCAGCACGAACGAGAGCGCTGTGCGCGTCGTTCCGTTGTGATGGCTTGTGATGTTGACCTTGCCGCCGGCCGGCCAACCCTGTTCCGCCATATCATCGGGATTCATAAAGACGACCCGCCTCCCGTGGTATACGCCGCGATAACGATCATCCAGCCCATAGATTGTCGTATTGAACTGGTCATGGCTGCGGATGGTCATCAGCAAGAATTGCCCCGGCTCGGTCACGACTCCGGTCAGCGGGCTCGGTGTGAATTGCGCCTTCTCGGTGCGCGTCCGATACTTGCCATCGCGCGCGCCATTCGGCAAATAGAATCCGCCCTTGTGGCGCACCTTCTCGTTGTAGCCTTCGCAGCCAGGCACCACCTGCGCGATCAGGTCGCGGATGCGGTCATAGTCCGCGGCGAGCGACAGCCAGTCGATTTTCGTCCGTCCGGCAAGCGTACGCGCAGCGAGGTGCGCGACAATCGCCGGCTCGCTCATCAAGTCTTCCGAAGCCGGGGTCAACCGGCCTTTCGAAGGCGAAACCACGCCCATGGAGTTCTCAACCGTAACGAACTGCGCATTGTCGCCCTGCATGTCGCATTCCGTGCGTCCGAGGCAGGGAAGTATCAGTGCATGCTCGCCGGTGATCACATGCGACCGGTTCATCTTCGTCGACACATGCACCGTCAGGCTGCAGTTCGCCAGTGCGCGAGCAGTGCGCTCGGTGTCCGGTGTCGCGGACAAAAAATTCCCGCCCATGGCGAAGAACACGCGAACGTCGCCGCGCTCCATCGCCTTGATCGACGCCACGGTATCCCAGCCATGCTTGCGAGGCGGATCAAATCCGCAGACCTCCTTCAGTTTGTCGAGGAACTCATCCGGCATCTTCTCCCAGATGCCCATCGTTCGGTCGCCCTGCACGTTGCTATGTCCGCGCACCGGGCATAGCCCTGCGCCTTTGCGACCCAGGTGGCCGCCGAGCAGTTGCAGATTCACGATCTCCTGAATTGTCGCGACAGAGTTCTTGTGCTGCGTCAGCCCCATCGCCCAGCACACGATGACGTTCTTCGACTTCATCCAGACGTCGGCGATCTCGCGGATCTTGTCCCGTCCGACTCCGCTGAAATACTCGATTTCTTCCCATGCGGTGGCCTCTGCCACGCGCACCATCTCTGCAAATCCCTCGGTTTCCTTCTCGATGAACGCGCGGTTGATCGTACCCGGCGTGCGCTTCTCGGCCTCGAGCACTTCCTTGATCAAGCCGCGGAAAAATGCCATGTCGCCGTTGATCCGCACCTGCGCAAAATGCGATGCCAGCTTTGTGCCGGAACCTAGCATTCTGAAGATTTCCTGCGGATGCTTGAAGCGTGTCACGCCCGTCTCATTCAGTGGATTGACGCTGACAATCGTGCATCCGCGCCGGGCCGCGCGTTGCAGCGTGGTCAACATGCGGGGGTGGTTCGTGCCCGGGTTCTGGCCAACGATAAAGATCGCGTCAGCAAATTCAAAATCATGCAGCGTGACGGAGCCCTTGCCGATTCCGATGGTCTCAGTCAACGCGGAGCCGGAAGACTCATGGCACATATTCGAGCAATCAGGCAGGTTGTTGGTGCCGAACTCGCGCACGAACAACTGATATAGGAATGCCGCTTCGTTGCTCGTGCGTCCGGACGTATAAAAGACAGCTTCGTCCGGGGTCGTACAGGAATTCAGTTCCTCGGCAATGATGTCAAATGCGTCTTCCCAGCTGATGCGAGCGTAGTGGTCTGTGCCACGCCGCATATACATCGGGTGCATCAGCCGGCCTTGTTTGCCCTGCCAGTAGTCTGATTGCCCGGAGATATCAGAGACGCTCCATTCGCCGAAAAACTCTGGGGTGACGCGGGCCGAGGTAGTTTCCTCTGCGATGGCTTTGGCGCCGTTCTCGCAATACTCATTCATGGTGCGTTCGTCATCCGGATCAGGCCATGCGCATCCGGGACAGTCGTACCCATCGAACTGATTGAGGCGAAGGAGCGCAGCGGCGCCCCGCTCAAGTCCTGGCTCCTGCGCGGTAAACTCCAACGTCTTCGTGATCGCTTCCATGCCGGCAGCCACTTTCACCCGATCACCCATCTTGATGTGCATGGTCTCGATCGGAGTTTGCGCGTGGCGTA
>DATMOZ010000075.1:0-22103 GCA_035567995.1 Acidobacteriaceae bacterium | reverse complement strand
GGCAGAATCCTGCTTAGGCGGATTTGCGCTCTATCCAGCGCTGTTCAGTTTCAGAATGCGTCGTTCGATTGTGGACACGTATCGCGCTATGGCCGCACGGTCAGCTGCCTGGACTACCGCGCGCGAGCGACGGGCTTCTTCATGGAAGCGATCGCGGCGCGGGACTGTTCTTCCATCCAGGCGAGGAGACGGGAACGCTGAAACTTCCAGCGGTTGCCGAGACGGAACGCGGGGACGGTTGCCTCTGCGGCGTATTTGTAGAGGCTGTCGGTGCTGATGCCGAGAAATTCCGCGGCCTGGCGAATGTCCATCACTTCACGGGGTTCAACGGCCCGCAAAGACCTCATGCTCCGGTTCGTGCTTTTCACTTCGGCCTCCGCTGGACAACGCTGGGTTTCCTCGGGTTTCTTGAGGATGTTCCTTATAGCGTGAGCTGAAGTTTTTCTCAACGAGAAAATGATGAACTTCACTTAATACTTTACATTTGCGATGTAAGCGCAAGAGTTTGTGTGAGATGGCCCGCGTTGCTACGGGCCATCTTGGGTTAGAGTTTCGGTTGAAGTCCAGTCGCGATCGCGAGGAGTTCATCGCTGACTGTTTTCGTCTTTGCGATCGCATCTGCCAACGGGATATCGGTGATTTCGGTTCCGCGCAGCACGACCAGGCGTCCGAACTTGCCCTGATGGACGAGATCGATTGCTGCCGAGCCATAGCGGGTCGCGAGCATGCGGTCATAGGCCGTGGGCGTCCCGCCGCGCTGCGTGTGACCAAGATTGACGGACCGCGTTTCAAAGCCGGTCCGGGCCTCGAGGCCCTCGGCAACAACCTGCCCTATGCCTGACAGACGAGCGTGACCGAACTCGTCCACTTTGGTTCCGTGCGTAGCCTGCGCATCGGTTTCGGGCATCTTGGCGCCCTCGGCAACGACGACGATGCTGAATTTCTTTCCACGGCTAAGGCGGTCCTTCAAAATTTTTGCGCCGGCGTCGAGATCGATGGGTTTCTCCGGGACATAAATGACGTCGGCACCGCCAGCGACTCCAGACCAGAGCGCGATCCAGCCTGCATCGCGGCCCATGACCTCCACGACGATCACGCGATTGTGTGCTTCGGCGGTGGAATGGACGCGGTCGATGGCCTCTGTTGCGATCATGACGGCGGTGTCGAAACCGAAACACTGATCGGTTCCGCTGAGATCGTTGTCGATGGTTTTTGGCACGCCGACGCACTTCACGCCACGGGCGATGAGAGCATTTGCGACACCCTGGGTGTCATCGCCGCCGATGGTGATCAGCGCGTCCAGTTTGTTGGCCTCGATTGTCTTGAGGCACTGGTCCATCGCACCTTCTTTTTTGCGGGGGTTCGTGCGCGAGGTGCGCAGGATCGTTCCGCCCTGATGAAGAATGCCTGATACAGATTCGATGGTGAGGGGCTTCGTGTTGTTTTCTACGACTCCGCGCCAGCCCTCGATGAAACCAATGAATTCGTCGCCGTAGTGGAAGATGCCTTTGCGCACGGCGGCGCGAATGACCGCGTTTAATCCGGGACAGTCACCGCCGCCCGTCAACATTCCAACTCTCATGCCGGATGTTCTCCTTTGTGAGAGCCCATGCTAACGCGGCGTGCGCGTGGGTTCAAACCGGCTGGCGTTGTGCGACGGCTTCACTCTCGTAGAACGAGCGGATTGCGGGTGCATAACGCTCATTGATGACGCGGCGCTTGAGCTTGAGGCTTGGCGTCAACTCGCCGCTGTCCAGCGACCATTCCTCGGCGACGAGGTGCATGCGCTTCATCGTTTCGAAGTTCGACAGCGTTGCGTTTACCTGGTCGACGATCCGTTGATATTCGGCGATCACGCGACTGTCCGCGACAAGGGTCTCGCGATCTTCGCTCGGGATGCCGTGTTGCGTGGCCCATGCTTCCAGCGCGGCGAAATTTGGCGAGAGCAACACTGAAACGAACTTGTGTTTGTCGCCGACGAGGGCAGCGTGGCCAACGAGCAGATTCGCTTTCAACTTGCCTTCGATTGGTTGTGGCGCGACGAACTTTCCGCCGGAGGTCTTCAGCAGCTCTTTCTTACGGTCGGTGATGAAGAGGAAACCGTCCTCGTCGATGCGGCCGATGTCGCCTGTGCAGAAGAAGCCGTCTTCGGTGAAGGCTTCTCGCGTTGCTTCGGGATTGTTCCAGTAGCGATGGAATACCGACGGTCCCTTGACCAGCAGTTCGCCATCGTCTGCGATGCGGCATTGGAGGTTTGGCAGCGTCTTGCCGACCGACCCGATGCGATGTGCAGTCGGATGGTTGAGCGCGATGACCGGGGATGTTTCGGTCAGGCCGTATCCCTCGAAAATGCGAAGACCAGCGTCGGCGAACCAGCCGGCCGTGTCCATGCCGAGGGGCGCGCCGCCGGAGATTGCCTCTTCGAGCCTGCCGCCGAATGCGCCGCGAATTTTGGACAGTACCAGCTTGTGGGCGAGCTGCCATGAGAGGGATGATGGCGTCCTGCCCTTGAGAATTTCGTCGCGATGCTTGCGGCCGGTGCGCATTGCCCAGTGAAAGAGGCGCTGTTTTACGGGTGATTGCGTTGCGCGTTGTTCGACGGCCTGGCGGATTTTTTCGTAGACGCGCGGGACGCTGACGAAGATCGTCGGCTTTACCTCTTGTATCGTCTGCGCGAGCAGTTCAAAGCTTGGGCAATAGGCGATGGTCGCCTGGAACGTGAAGATCGCGTAGTCAAGCGCGCGCGCCGTGATGTGCGACAGCGGGAGGAATGAGATGCAAAGTTTTCCCTTGCTCCAGTCGAACGGCGCCGTGGATGGCGGAATGTTTGACGCGATATTTCCGTGGGTGAGTTCGACGCCCTTTGAGTTGCCCGTTGTACCGGATGTGTAAATGATGGTCGCGAGATCGTCGGGACCGACGTCAGCGAGGCGGGCGTTGAATTCTGCGTCGCCGCTCCCCGGCGCTTCTGTCTTGAGTAGATCAGCGAACCGCGTTGCGCCTTCGATTGCTTCGTCATCCATGATGACGATTCTTTCGATTGCAGTCTCGTGACGGAGGGGCGCGATCTTCTCAAACTGCTTACGGGTCGAGACGAACAGGATGCGCGTGCCGGAGTCGCGCAGCATGTAGGCGCTCTGCTCGGCGTTGAGCGTGGGATAGATCGGCACGTCGACGGCGCCGAACGCGAGGGTCGCGAAGTCGACGACGGCCCACTCCCAGCGATTTTCCGCGATGATTCCGACGCGATCGCCTTTTTTGATTCCCCACTTCTCGAGACCTGCGGCGACGGCGCGCACGCGGCGATAAAGATCTTGCGAGGCCAGCGGCTGCCACGTGCCCTGCGGGTCCCGCCACAGCATGCAGCGGGAATTGTCTGACTCGAATGCCCGTCTAAAGATGTCGTTTACCGTTTTCAACTCAGGCATTCTCGCGGCTCGTTTCTATTCCTGAAAAGATAAGGTTCATTACAGCAGAGGCGATTTTGTCGGGGTCGAAAGGCCGGCCGGTAAACACCCACGAACTGACCATCTCATCGAGCGCGCCAAACATGCAGTGGGCAACGAGACGATCTGATATGTCTTCTCGAAATAAGCCCTGTTCCTGTCCGAGGCGAATCACTTCCCTGACCAGATTGAGATAGTCGACCAGATGCTGATGCGAGAACTCCGCGATGAAACGCGCGCTCTGCCGCACTTCGGTCTGCATGACGATTGCAAGATTGCGGTGGGCTGCAAGCGTCTCTAGATGCAGGCGGGCGAGTAGTTCGAGTTGCATTCTCGCCGAGGATACGGTCTGAATCTCTTGTTTCGCCCGGTCGAAGAAGTTGCGAAACGCCGTATCGATTGCCTCTCTGAGGATATGGTCTTTGTTTTTGAAGTAAAGATAGACGGTGCCGTCGGCAACGCCGGCCCGGGATGCGATTTCTGAGACGCGTGCGTTGAAGAATCCGTGCTCTGCGATCACCTGGACGGCAGCATCAAGGATCCGCTGATGCTTGTCGCCGCTTCGCGGCTGATCCAGCTGCGACGGTACCTGATCACTTTTATCGATTGGTTCGGGAGACGACATTGGACGCTTCAGACAGAGGACCTCGGCACGAGTTCAACAGGACTCCACAATCTACTCATAAACGCTGACGTTGCCAAGATGAATTGTGATTCAGTTCGCCGATCTGCCCTGCGGTTGCGGAGTTCGCTTCGCATTCGCTGGCACGCAATCTTCGATTTTATGGGTTTTCCACTTGACACAGGGGTTGTGCATATTTATACATATAGATGCATGTTTATGCATTCCGTGACGCGCGGCCCGATGGCCGCATTTTTCTTTGCACGCTGAACGTTATGAAGATTGAAAGACACAATGCGATTCGCACTCTGATAGCCGAGAAGGCTGTCAGCAGCCAGGACGAGCTGCGCCGCAAACTGCTGCGGCGCGGTTTTGATGTCACCCAGGCGACGCTCTCGCGCGACATCCACGAATTACGTCTCGCCAAGGGGCCGAATGGCTACGAACTGCCATCTAACGGAGCAGTGCCCAACGAAGACCAGCCGTCGCTGAAAGAGGTCCTTTCCGGCTTTGGCTTGAGCGTGAACCAGGCGCTGAATCAGCTTGTGCTGAAGACCACCACGGGCGCGGCGCAGGCTGTCGCAATCGGGCTCGATCGCGAAGGTCTCGAGGAGGTTGTCGGAACGCTCGCGGGTGACGACACTGTGCTGATTATTTGTCCTGACCACAAGCGCGCAAGCCAACTGCGGACCTTTCTGGAAGAGGCCATCGGCTGATGGCGCAACCCGTCAACATCGCGGTAGCCGGGGTGAGCGGCTACGCCGGCTTAGAGCTGGCGCGCCTGCTGTTGCGCCATCCACGCCTGAAAGGCACACCGCCGATTTTTCTGGGCCGTCCCGGAGAGCAAGAGTCGGCGCTGCCCTTGCTGACAGAGCTGCATCCTCAACTTGGCAATAACAATGGAGCGCGCCGGCTGAGCCTTGAGCCGTTTGACTGGCACGACCTCAGGGCGCGGGGCGTCGATCTGCTTTTTCTTGCCACTCCTCACGAACAATCGCGCGAGTGGGTGCCACAGGCAATTGAAAATGGAATGAAAGTCATCGACCTGAGCGGAGCCTGGCGTCTGCAGAACGCGGCGAACCGCGCGATCTATCGGTTCGCAGATGAGGGCGAAGTTATAGCTGCTGCTATGCAAGAGGAAGCCGTCTACGGCATGCCGGAGTTACACCGCGATGCGGTACGTGACGCGCGGATCGTCGCAAACCCTGGTTGCTACGCGACTTCGATCATCCTCGCACTCGCGCCGCTAATCCGCGCCGGGTTTATCAACCTCGACCATGGCATCGTGTGCGATTCGAAGTCAGGCGTTTCCGGTGCGGGCAAGGCCCCCACCGCTGCGACGCATTTCATGAATGCGGCGGACAATCTCTCGGCGTATGGCGTCTTCAACCATCGTCATACAGGAGAGCTGCTTGAGCAGCTGCACCTCACAGCGGAACAGATCACGTTCACGCCGCATCTGCTGCCGATTCCACGCGGAATTCTGTCGACGATCTACCTCGAGTTGAACTCGAAGCGGACCGCCGACAAGATCGACCATTGCTATCGCGAGTTCTATGCGTCGAGCCCGATGGTGCGCTGGTACGGCCGGCGCCTGCCGCAAATTCAATATGTCGCACACACCAATTTCTGCGACATCGGCTTTGAACTTGCGCCGGACTCGCGGCGCGTTGTGCTCGTTTCCTGCCTCGACAACCTGCTCAAGGGCGCCGCGGGACAGGCGGTGCAGAACATGAACCTCTTATACGGATGGGAAGAATCGGAGGGCCTGCTGTGAAGTATGTCGTAAAGCTCGGCGGGGCAGCAATTGAAGATCCGCAACTGCTCGCGGAATGCGCAAAGGCAATCGCAGATCTCGCGCGCGACAAGAATGAAGTCGCCGTCGTGCACGGCGGCGGCGCGGCATTGACTCGCACGCTCACTCAGCTGGGCAAGAAGAGTGAATTCATCGCCGGCCTGCGCGTCACCGATGCGGAGACGCGCGACACGGCGTTGATGGTGCTTGCGGGCCGCGTGAACAAATCTCTTGTTGCTGCAATCAGCGCGCAGGGGCAGCCGGCGGTGGGACTTTCCGGCGGAGACGGTCCGGTATTTCGCGCACGCAAGAAGCAGACTGCGCCTGACCTGGGTTTTGTCGGCGAGATTGTATCGGCCGACACGCGCTGGCTGTCTGCGATCTGGCAGATGGGCGCGGTGCCGGTGATCTCAAGCCTCGCACTTGGGTTCGACGGCGAGTACTACAACATCAACGCCGATGAGATGGCAGCCGCCTGCGCGGTAAGGCTAAATGCAGACGCGCTGATTTTTCTCACGGATGTCGCAGGGGTGAAAGGCGCGGATGGAGAAGTGATGCGCTGGCTGCCGTTGGCGAAGGCAGCAACTCTTACCCAGCAGCAGGTGATCAGCGGCGGCATGTTGCCGAAGCTCGGCGCCTGTCGCGAAGCGTTGATGCATGGCGTAAAGCGCGTGCGCATTTTGCCGGCGACGGTCGCCGGCGTTTTGCCGGACCTATGCTCCACGCGCGTGCCTGAAGGAACCGAGGTGATGGTGGCATGAAGCTTGAGACGATTCGCGCAGTAGAAGCTCAGCTTCTGCTGCCCACATATGAACGCAACCCGATTCTCTTTGTAGGTGGACAAGGCGTCCATCTGCATGACGAACGTGGCGACGAGTATCTCGACTTGCTGAGCGGCATCGGCGTGAACGCGCTCGGGTATGCGCATCCTGCGATTGAGGCAGCGATTGCGACGCAGAGCCGTCAGTTGTTGCACACGTCCAATTTGTTCTTCCACGAAGGACAGGCGGAGCTGGCGAAACGGTTGATTCCGATGACCGGCCTTGATCGGGTCTTCTTCTGCAACAGCGGTACCGAAGCATGGGAAGCTGCGCTGAAGCTTGCGCGCGCTTACGCCAGGTTGCGCAGCAATGAAGGCACTGGGCTTGGAACAAAGATTCTTGCGCTCGAGCAGAGCTTTCATGGCAGAACCATGGGATCGCTCTCGACAACGCACAGGCAGAAGTACCGCGAGCCGTACGAACCGCTGGTTCCGGGAGTGGAGTTTGTACGCTTCGACGACGTTGCTGACCTGCGGTCGAA
This sequence comes from Acidobacteriaceae bacterium, assembly GCA_035567995.1. Taxonomy (GTDB): domain Bacteria; phylum Acidobacteriota; class Terriglobia; order Terriglobales; family Acidobacteriaceae; genus JBBPYY01. Next base: position 14,938 of record DATMOZ010000075.1, on the reverse strand, counting down.
ATTCTCGGCGGATGTCTGTGCGGTGTGCATTGAGCCGATTCAGGGCGAAGGCGGCATTCGACCGGTGTCACGCGAATTCTTCGCGGCCGCGCGCATCTTGACGCGCGAAACCGGCGCGCTGCTTATCGCTGATGAAATTCAAAGTGGATTGGGCCGTACGGGCAAATGGTGCGCCTACCAGCACTACGACATCCTGCCGGACATTACGACGCTGGCAAAGCCGTTAGCAGGCGGATTGCCGCTCGGCGCGATGCTCTGCACTGAGGAAGTTTCGCGCGCGATGCAGCCCGGCCTGCACGGAACCACGTTCGGAGGCGGTCCGCTGGCATGCGCTGTCGCGATTGCCGTGATTGACGAAATAGGGCGCGCCGGTCTGCTCGGACACATCAATGAAGTCGGAAACTACTTCGCCGAGCGGCTGAATTCCCTCGCGAAAAAACACAGCTCGATTGTGGAGGTGCGCGGCCTTGGCTTGATGCTCGGAGTCGAAATGAACGACGCGGAACTGGCGAAGACAATCGCCACCGAGATGATGTCGCGCCGAATCATTCTTAACCGGACCAGTGAAACAGTGTTGCGTTTCCTGCCTCCCTACATTCTCGAGAAGCGGCACGTCGATCAGGCGGTCGCTGCGCTCGACGAACTAATTTCCCAACACGCCGAAACGCCCGCAGAGGCGGCCCTGGCAGGATCGAGCAGACATCTTGGCTAGCAAAGCATATTGGACAGACAGCGAAGCGCTCGCTGAGGAAAGCTTCTTCGCAGCGGCTGAAAGCCTGGCCGGACGCGACCTGTGCTCCGTCGAGCAACTTACTCCTCTCGAGGCGCGTGAAATATTGCGGCTTGCGGCAGAGGTTAAGCAGAATCCGAAACAGTACCGCAAGGCGCTCGACTCGAAGCAACTCGTGATGTTTTTCGAGAAAGCGTCGCTGCGCACGCGCATCACGTTCGAGACGGCGATCAACACTCTGGGCGGCTCCGCAATTTTTATCGACAGCACCCAATCACGCCTGGGCGACCGCGAATCGCTTGCCGATATCGCGCACAATGTCGAGCGCTGGGTGGACGTCATCGTGCTGCGCACATTCAGCCACGAGACGATTCTCGGTATCGCTGAGCACGCGAGTGTTCCGGTGATCAATGCGCTGAGCGACCTGGAACATCCCTGCCAGGCGCTAGGCGACTTCATGACGCTCGAAGAGAAACTGGGAGATGCGTCTCGCGCACGGCTGACCTTTGTCGGCGATGGCAACAATGTGGCGCATTCCCTGCTGCTGACTACCGCGCTGATTGGGGCTGAGATGACGATTGCGACGCCGAAGGGATATGAGCCGGTAGCGGCCATTCTTGAATCGGCGCGCGCGATTGCCCAGACGACAGGCGCACGCATCACAGTAACTAACGATCCAGTCGCTGCGATGAGTGGTGCGAACGCAGTGTACACGGACGCGTGGGCCAGCATGGGTCAGGAACACGAGACACAGAAGCGCACGAAGATTTTCATGCCCTTCCAAGTGAACGAGAAGCTTATGTCTTACGCCGCGCCGGATGCGGTCTTCCTGCATTGCCTGCCCGCACATCGTGGCTATGAGGCTACCGATACAGTGCTCGATGGCCCGCAGTCAGTGATTTTCGACGAGGCCGAGAACCGCATGCATGTGCAGAAGGCGATTCTGCTCATGCTGCTGGGCGCGGCGCGCGAGGGTAAGGAGGCGCATCCGCGCGGTGTGGCGGCTACCTCAAGGCGTCAGGTCGCTTCGGCGCGATAAGGCGTTCAACACAGAGTTCAACACGGATAAGATCGAAAAATAGCTCAGGAGTAGGAATGTCGAACAAAGTTGTACTTGCATATTCGGGCGGACTTGATACCTCAATCATCATTCCGTGGCTCAATGAAAACTATGGACTCGACGTCATCGCGATGATCGCGGATGTGGGTCAGGGTGAGGATCTGGATGCCGTCGTCGCGAAGGCGTACGACACTGGTGCGAAGAAGGCTGTGGTTCGCGATCTGCGCGAGGAGTTTGTGCGGGAGTACGTTTTCCCCACCGTGCGCGCGGGGGGTGTTTACGAGGATAAATATCTGCTCGGCACATCTATCGCACGTCCTGTGATCGCGAAGGCCCAGGTGGAGGTTGCGCTACAGGAAGGTGCAACGACGGTCGCGCACGGCTGCACGGGCAAGGGCAACGATCAGGTGCGATTTGAACACGCGTATCAGGCGCTTGCTCCTGAGCTGAAGGTGATCGCGCCGTGGCGCGAGTGGGACCTGCTGAGCCGCGAAGCGTGCCTCGACTATGCTGAGGCGCACGGCATTCAAGTTGCGGCGAGCCGCGAAAAAATTCATTCGCGTGACCGCAATCTGTGGCACATCAGTCACGAGGGCGGAGAGCTTGAAGACGCGGCCAACGCGCCGTTGCCGTCGACGTGGGTGATGACCACCTCGCCTGAGGACGCGCCGGACCGGGATGAACTCGTCACGATTGGATTTGAGAATGGCACGCCCGTCTCTGTCGACGGCATGGGTCTGGAGCCGGTGCAACTGGTTGAATTGCTGAATGAAATTGGCGCGCGCAATGCGATCGGCCGCATCGACCTGGTTGAAAACCGGTTCGTCGGCATCAAGTCGCGCGGTGCTTATGAAACTCCAGGTGGGGCATTGATCGTCGCTGCGCATCGCGAGCTGGAAGCCCTGACATTGGACCGCGAGGTGAAGCATTACAAGCAACACGTCGCGCTGCGCTACGCCGATCTTGTGTACAACGGCCTGTGGTTCACGCCGCTGCGTGAGGCGCTCGACGCTTTCGTTACGGAGACACAGAAGAATGTCACCGGTGCGGTCACGCTTTCGCTTTACAAGGGCAACATTGCGATCGCCAGCAGGAAGTCTCCGTTCTCGCTTTACTCGACGGAACTTTCGTCGTTCACGATGGGCGAAAGCTATGACCAGAAAGATGCGGCCGGGTTCATCCGTATTCTCGGACTTCCCGCGCGGCAACGTGCGCGACTGAACAGCGCCCTCACACATAAGGAGCCAGTGAAGTGAAGATGTGGTCAGGCCGCTTCCGCGAGCCTCTCGACCCCGAGTTTGACCAGTGGCAGCGCTCGCTGCGCTTTGACTGGCGACTGCTTCCTTACGAAGTGGCCGCGAGTCGTGCGCATGCGCGGACGATCGCTGCCGCGGGTGTGCTCACATCGCATGAACTGACGGAGATTGATTCTGCGCTGGCAGACATTGCGAGCCGCTTTGAAGCGTCAGGTGAGCCATGGGTGCGGGCTGACGGTGAGGCAGAGGACATTCACCATTTTGTCGAGCGTGCCCTGGTGGAACGGATCGGCAAACTGGGCTTGAAGCTGCACACCGGGCGCAGCCGCAATGAACAAATCGCAACCGATCTGCGCCTGTACATTCGCGGACAGATTGGGGAGCTGATACACGGCCTGGGACACTGGGCGCAGTCGCTGCATGTGCAGGCAATCGCAGCGGGCGACGCTGTGATGCCCGCATATACGCATCTGCAACGCGCAGAGCCCGTTCTGGTTGCACACTGGCTGCTGGCTTACGTTGAGATGATTCTGCGCGACGTTGACCGCTTGCAGGACTGTGCGCGCCGGTTGAACCAGTGTCCGCTCGGGTCCGGCGCGGTTGCCGGGGCAACGCTCGCGCTTGATCGAAATATCGCGGCGGCGGAGCTGGGCTTCGATGCGCCTACCGCGAACAGCATGGACGCTACGAGCGACAGGGATTTTGTCGTCGAATATCTGCAGGCGCTGACCGTCGTCGGGCTTCACGCGAGTCGCTTTGCAGAGGAGATCACTCTGTTCGCGACTGCGGAGTTTGGCTTTGTCGAATTGCCGGAGGCCTTCTCGACTGGATCGAGTGCGATGCCGCAGAAGAAGAATCCCGACCTGACAGAACTGGTGCGTGCGAAGGTCGGACGACTGCATGGCGCGGCTGCAAATGTAACGATGCTGCTGAAGGGCTTGCCGCTCGCGTACAACAAAGACCTGCAAGAGGCGCAGGAGCCCGTCTTTGCCGCGTCTGAAACGGTGCAGCCGATGATCGCGCTGCTGGCGGACTTTACCGCGGCGGTCGCGTTTCAACACGACCGCATGCGCAAGGCTTGCGAAAGCGGATATCTGAACGCGATGGCCGCGGCCACCTACCTCGTTCACAAGGGAGTTCCCTTCCGCACGGCGCACGAGATGGTCGGCAATGCTGTTCGCTACTGCATCGCACATCAGTGTGAACTGGGCGAGCTGCCGCTTGAAACGCTGCAGCAGTTCGGCGCCGAATTCGGGCAGGATTTTTATGAGGCTGTCACGCTGCGGGCAACGCTCGACTGTCATGACGTCACCGGTGGAACGGCGACGGATCGCGTCAAAGCTGCTCTGGCCACGACGGGCTCGCGCATTGCGGAGCTTTTGCAGCTGAGCGGCGATGTGGAGAAAGCCCGGGCAGGAGGCGCACATGTTCACGCGTAAAGCGCGCCTGCAGGATGCGCAGAACATCCACGACCTTGTTCACTCGCTCTCGGGCGATGGCACGTTGCTGCCGCGCGATTTTGCCGAGATTTGCGAAAACGTGCGCGACTTCTGCGTCGTTGAATCAAACGATGGCGAGTTTCTCGGCTGCGGTGCGTTGCATCTCTACGGGCCGCACTTGGCGGAGGTGCGGTCCATCGTAGTCGCGCCTGAAGCGAAGGGCCGCGGCGCCGGTTCTGAACTGGTGTATGCACTGCTGGCCGAAGCTGAATCGAACGGCGTCCCCTGCGTCTGCCTCTTTACCCGTATTCCAGACTTCTTCACCCGTCATGGATTCCAGGTTGTTGAACGCAACAGAATTCCTGACAAGATCTACAAAGACTGCCAGCAATGCCCACGACTGCACGCCTGCGATGAGGTCGCCATGGCTCGCGGCGAGTTGCCAAACATCGCCATTCTCGGCCCCGCAACTGTCGACGAGGAACTGGTGCAGTTGGACATCTGACCGTCTGGCTGGCCGAGTACAGAGACCTGATGAATAGTTCCGAAGTAGAACATCACATTCCGCGCGGCTTTCTATTCAACGCGGTGCGCGCGGGAATCAAGGCGAGCGGCAAGCCTGACTTCGCCTGCGCGATTGCACCCGCGGGTGCGACCGCTGCGGCGATGTTCACGCGCAATCGCATAGTTGCGGCTCCCCTGATAGTGGACCGCGAGCATCTGGTCAAAAGCGAAACTGATCTACGCGCGTTGGTCGTGAATGCCGGTAACGCGAATTGCGCCACTGGCGAGCCGGGCATTGAGGCGTGCCGGGTTGTGTGCGGTGCCGCCGCGCTGAAATTGGATGTCCACGCAAGTCAGATTTTTCCGTCGTCAACCGGAATCATCGGAGTTCCGTTGCCTGTTGGGAAACTGGTCAACGCAATGCCGGATCTGGTTGCAGGCGCCGGTGATACTGCAGAACATGTCGAGCGCTTCACCCACGCGATCATGACGACTGACACGCGACCGAAAGTCGAATCGATCACGATTGCCACTGCAACAGGGCCGGTGAATATTATGGGCATCGCCAAGGGCGCAGGAATGATCCACCCAAATATGGCGACGATGCTGGTCTACCTGTTCACGGATGCAGCCATTTCTGCTGTGGAGTTGCAGGCCCTGCTTCGTCCGGCGGTCGAAGAGAGTTTCAATTGCATCTCCATCGACGGGGATACCTCCACCAACGACACCGTGTTATTGATGGCGAGCGGGGCAAGTCAGGCACGCTGGGAGTCGACAGAATTTCCGCATTCACAGTTTCGCGAAGGGCTTAACAAGGTCTGCAGCATCCTGGCACACAAGATCGTCGACGATGGCGAAGGAGTGACGCACGTCGTCACGCTGGACATTAGCGGCGCGAGAACACGCGAAGACGCCCTGCGCGTGGCGAAGTCGATTGCGCATTCGCCTCTGGTAAAGACAGCATGGGCCGGCATGGACCCGAACTGGGGGCGCATCCTTGCCGCGACGGGTTACTCCGGCGTTCCGGTCACGGCCGAGAAAATCACAATCCGCATCGGCCCGCATCTGGTCTTTGACCGGGGAGTCCGCGCAGGCGGGTTCGACGAGCAGGCGGTCCACGAAGCCATGCGCGCACGCGAATTTACGGTCACCCTCGACCTGGGAGAAGGCCCCGTTGGCTGCCGCTTTCTGACGACCGACCTGACGGCAGAATACGTCCACATCAACGCCGATTACTCGACTTAGCGAGCGTGTAACATCGGCAGCCCTGCGATACAATCATCTGTCGAGGTTTGTACTCTCAAGCTATGGCAACCAAAGTCCGCGAACAGGCCGCAGAGGCCGCCGCACCCAGCAAAAATGGCAGCTCCCTCATCAGCGATGAGAAGCTGAAACAGCTCTACAGCACGATGGTCAAGTGCCGCGTGCTCGAGGAGCGCATCCGCATTCTCAAGAAACAGGCGCGCTTCAAAGGTAACTATTACGCCGCCGTCGGGCAGGAAGCGACGGAGGTCGGCACCACGATCGATCTTCGCGACGAAGACACGATTGCACCGTCGCATCGCGACTTCATCGCGAATTACATCAAGGGCGTGCCGCTGAACGCCATGCTGTCGCAGATTTATATGCGCAGCACCAGTCCCGACAAGGGCCGTTCATCGCCGGCGCACTGCGGTTATGCTCCGCTGAACATCATCACTCCCGCGTCGACGATCGCGGCGCAGTTGAACATCGGCACCGGCGTCGCGCTGGCGAACAAGATGAAGAAGAACGACAACGTGGTTGTCGCGTTTTCTGGCGAGGGTTCGACATCGCTCGGCTTCTGGCACGAGGCGCTGAATTTCGCCGGCGTGCAGCAGCTACCGATCGTCTACATCTGCCAGAACAATCTGTGGGCAGAGTCAGTCAACGTGAAGCTGCAGACACGCGTTGAAGACATCAGCACTAAAGCGCAGGGCTATGGATTCCCCGGCATCACGGTGGACGGCAACGACGTTGTCGCGGTCTATCGCGTTGCGCAAGAGGCGATTCAACGGGCGCGCAGCGGCGGCGGCCCGACGCTGATTGAGTGCAAGACGTATCGCTGGTACGGCCACTCCGAGATCGATCCGGCGAAGTATCGCCAGCCCGAAGAAGTGGAAGAGTGGAAGGCGAAAGACCCGATCGCGGCGATGGAGCGCTATCTTACTGGCAAGAGGCTCTTCACCCCAGAGTACAAGCAGCAGATCATCGACGAATTCAATCCGCAACTCGACGCGGCGATTGATTTTGCAGAGAAGGCTCCGTTGCCGGAACCGATTGAGGCTCTCGATCACGTCTACTCCTTCGATATTCGCGACCGCGAATTGCACCGTACGGCATACCACCCGAAATACTAAGAGACCCGAAAAAGACAAATGGCTATTTCTTATATCGATGCGATTCAGCAGGCGCTGCGCGAAGAGATGCTGCGTGATGACAAGGTCTTCATCATCGGCGAAGACGTCGGTGTCATGGGCGGCGCATTTGGCGCGACCAAGGGCCTCCATGAGGAGTTCGGCGCGGAGCGAGTGATCGATTCTCCCCTGGCCGAGGGCATCATCGTAAGCGCCTCAATCGGAGCTGCTATGGCCGGCCTGCGGCCGGTACCTGAGATTCAGTTTTCCGATTTCATCACGCCGGCGATGGATGCCTTGACGCAACAGGCGGCGAAGCTGCGCTATCGGTCGGGCGGTTCACAGACCTGCCCCATAACGCTGCGCGTTTGTTACGGCGGTGGAACGGGCGGCGGTTTGTATCACAGCCAGACCAACACCACATGGTTTGCGCATGAGCCGGGCTTGATCGTCGTTGCACCCGCAACTGTTGCCGACGCTAAGGGCATGCTGAAGGCGGCAATCCGGCAGGACGATCCTGTCATGTACTTCGAGCACAAGAAGCTGTATCGCACGCCGAGCATTAAGTCGGATGTTGAGGAAGGTGACGCGGCGCTACGAGACCTGTTCAAGTGCGCGATCCGCCGCGAAGGCAAGGATGCGACCATCGTCACGTATGGCTACATGCTGATCGTGGCGCAGCAGGCTGCGGAACAGATCGAGCACGAGCTGGGTGTGAGCATCGAGATCGTCGATCTGCGCGTGTTGAACCCGCTGGACTCGGAAACAATTCTTGAATCTGTTGCGAAGACGCACCGACTGCTGGTGCTGCAGGAAGATCACCGGACGCTTGGCATCGGTTCTGAGATTTCTGCGATCGTTGCAGAGCGCGCCTTCGATTGTCTTGACGCGCCCATCCTGCGCGTGGCGGCGCCAGATGTTCCGGCGATTCCTGCGTCAGAGCCGCTGGAGAGCTTCTACATGCCGAACGTCGAGAAGACTGTGGAAGCATTGAAGCGGATTCTGCAGTACTAGATCGACGCGATAACTGTTCAACGAAAAATCGCCGCCCGCGGGCGGCGATTTCTAGTTCCAGCGTGTCAATGTGGGCTAGGCGACGTAACCGGCTTTGGTTTGCCGCTGGAGCGCTCGTCGAAGAACGATCTCAAGCGCGGTTTTCTGCTCTGCGTAGTCCTGTTCGCTGAGCTTCCCTTCAAGTCGCTCCGTCTCAATTGCGAAAAGCTCTTCTTTCAGAGCGTCGAGGAGCGAGCCGCTGCTTCTGCGTATGGGAGCAGGAGCGGACGGCAGCGTCGTTGCGCTTAGCGGCGGCCCGTCTGCATCCACAGGCTTGCGCATCAGCAGCGCTGCTGCGCCAACGAAGAGGATGGCAACGCCGGCGACGATCCACCACAGATACTTCTTCAGCGGGTCGGGCGCTTCGCCGGGGGTGCCCAGTCCACCGCCGGGCCGCGTGTCTGTCGCCGCAGTCGGCGGCATGCCGCCGCCCTGCGCAGGCGCGCTTCCGTCTTGTGGAGATGGCGCGCCGCCGCTCTCCGCGCCCTGCGCTTCGCGCGGCATCTGTCCCGAGCCGGAAAGCTCGAATCCCAAGGGCTGCGAAGGAGACACATTGCGCGCAAGGAATGTCTGCGCGTTCGGGTCATCGTCCACCGGTGCATATGGCGTTGATGTGCCCGGCTTGAACTGCATGGCCTTAGGCAGCATCACCGCGACATTTGCGGTCGGCATTGCAACGCGTGGCGTCAGCTTCAGGCTTCCCGGATAGTCAAGGTGGTACGTGACCTGGAAGCGGGTCTCGCCGGGCCGGATCGGGAATAGAAACGCGTAGCGGCCTTTTTCCGCCGTCGGAATCGGCGACGATTGCACTGGCATGCCGCCCGGCCCGAGGGCAGCTGATCCCTCGATCTTCGCGTTTTCGGGCAGGTAGAACTCGAAGGCATGCATGCCGAACTGCGTGCGCGGCGGCACCGACTGGTTCTGCACGAAGAAATTTTCCACGACCTTCAAGCCGTTTGTATCTGTTTCGTAGCGGCGAACATCCGCTTCCACGGTGACGCCTTCGACCTTCTCTGCGGCGTCATACACTTCGATCGCGACCGACTGTGTGCCCGGAGGCGCGGGGCGAAAATAGTTCGCCTTGTCGTGGGTGACGCGAACCAGATGCACGCCCGCATCCGGCAACTCAAGTGTGAAGTGACCGCGTGCGTCCGTCTTCGTATGCGTCGACTCCTGCATTCCCTGCTGCAGCCGGATGAGCGTTACGTCGTCGCCAGCAGATGGCTTCCTGGTTGTTCCGTTGGTGACCGTGCCGGTGATGCTGTCCGCAACAGCGGCGAGAGGAGAAAGCGCGATGAGAATCGCGAAGAGTTGCAGGCGCCTACCGATCAAACTTGTCCTTCTTTCCGGGTATTGAGCGTATCCAGCTTGTCCATCTGCTCGACGATTCCGGCCGCCTCGGCTTCGAGCGAGTCGCGCTGCGCGACATAGTCTTCAGGTGTGAACTTGCCCGCGCGATGTTCGAAGTTCAGGTCGCGCAGGTTGGCGAAGGCCGCATCTTTCCGTTCGCGCAGATAATCGAGGCGCGTCTTCGTCGACTGCACCGCTTCAGCACGGGCGGGATAGAAGACGTAAATCAACGTCAGCAGCAGAAGTGCAGCACAGGAGAGCATTTCGGCGATCGTCATACGTCAGTCTCCTTGCGGATGCGATCCAGCACAGAGCCTGGCGGGGGCGCGGCGCCCGCTGCGCCGGAGGGGGATGCTAACGACGGCCGGCGCCAGCGTTGAATCAGAAACGCGACTCCGAGCGTTGCCAACAGGAATGCGGCAATCGGCACGATCCATGCAACGTTATCGAAGCCGCCGCGCATGGGGGCAGCCAGCACCACTGCGCCATATTTCTGCACAAAACTTTGCAGAATCAAATCGTCGCTGTCGCCGCGGTTCAGCCCCGCCTGCAGTTCGTTGCGCATCTGCGGCGAAACGGGGCAGCCGTAGTGGTTGCATTCGAGCAGCACCTGGTTGCACCCACACTGACACATCATTTTGTGTCCCAGGTTGTTGAAGCGCGCGGCCGGATCTGCGCTGCCCAGCGCGAACACGAGCAGCCCAAGGCACGCGACGTGAAACCACGTCCGGACCAGCCCACGAGAGAATTTGCTTTGCAGACGCATCACGGCTCCGCCATTACTTCGCCGCTTGTCGCTGGCGCGGCAAGCGGAACCCGGTTGCGTGCGCGACTATGCGCGACGGCAGCCTCGAGATTCGGCGTAAGAGCGAGGAACGTTCCCGCGATGATTACGAGGACGCCAATCCAGATCCAGTTCACCAGCGGATTCAGAAAAGCTTTGATGATCGGTCGATCTGTCTCCGGATTTTTTCCTGCGTAGACGACATACAGATCCCGGGCCAGGGTCGAGTTGATGGCGACCATCGTAGCCGCCTGTTCGCTCGCGTGGTAAAAGCGCTTCTCCGGCGCCAGCTGCGCGATCTTGTGTCCGCGCCCGTCGTACACATCGAGTAGCGCATATTCCGTATCAAAGTTCGCGTTCGAGTCCTGCGTGTAGCTGCGGCAGACCATACGATATGGCCCCAATGTCATCGCATCGTTGAAGCCGAGCTCCTGTTCCTTCTCCTGATTGAACGCAGCGCCCGCAATTCCGATGAAGATAATAACGACGCCGAAGTGCACCAAGTATCCGCCGTAGCGCCGGGTATTGCGGCGCGCCAGCTGAACCATGGATGCAAGGAGATTCTGCCCGGTGTTGCGGCGAATGACAGAGGCGCCGCGCAGAAACTCTGAAGAAATTGCCGTGCCGACGAACGCGGCAAGCACGAAGGCAATGTAGGCGAATAAGGTCGCCTGGTCTTTCCATGGATGAACGCCGGCTATCAGCAATACGACGGCTGTAAAGACAGCCGCGGCCACGGGTATGAAGAAATTCTTGCGCACACTGCGAAACGATGTGCTACGCCAGGCAAGCAACGGTCCGATGCCCGTGAGCAGCAGCAGGAACAGACCGATGGGGAGATTGACGCGGTTATAGAAGGGCGCGCCGACGGTCACCTTGCTTCCCTGAAAATATTCAGACAGCACCGGGAAAAGCGTTCCCCAGAGAATGCAGAAGCACGCAACCAGCAAGATCAAATTATTGAAAAGGAAGCTGGACTCGCGAGATGCGATCGACTCGAGACGGTTCTCTGCCTTCAGATGGTCACGTTGGCGCAGGTAGGTAAACAGACAGACAAGGAACACGATCAACAGGAACGCCCAGAACCACGTGCCGATCGAGGATTGCGCAAATGCGTGCACGCTTGAAACCAGCCCGGATCGCGTCAGCAGCGTTCCCAAAACTGTCAGCATGAACGTCGCGAAGATCAGCCACACGTTCCAGCTCTTCATCATGCCGCGCTTTTCCTGCATCATCACCGAGTGCAGAAACGCCGTGCCGGTCAACCACGGCATGAACGAGGCGTTCTCCACCGGGTCCCAACCCCAGTAGCCGCCCCAGCCGAGTACGCTGTACGCCCAGTGCGCGCCGAGAAAGATTCCGCAGGTGAGAAACAGCCAGGTCACCATTGTCCAGCGGCGGGTAATGTGAATCCATTTCTCGCCGGGATAGCGCATCATCAACGCGCCCAGGGCGAATGCAAACGGCACGCTGAAGCCGACATATCCCAGATACAGCATGGGCGGATGGATCACCATCTCGGGATACTGCAGCAGCGGATTCAGCCCGAAGCCGTCCTGCGGCATCGGACCCGGAACAACAGCAAACGGGTGCGCCGCGAAGTTCAAAAGCAGGAGAAAGAAAATCTGGATGCCGGCCAGAATGGTTGAGGCGTAGGCTGTCAGCTTGACGTCGACCTTGTGCCGCATTCGCAGCACGAACCCATATGCCGCGAGCAGCCATGCCCATAGCAGTAACGACCCCTCCTGACCCGACCAGAGCGCGGAGAACTTATAGGCCTTGGGCAGCGCCCGGTTTGAGTGGTGCAGGATATAGTCGATCGAAAAATTATCGGTGAATGAGAGGTAGACCAGCGCCAGGGCTGCCGCGGTCACGGCGATGAAGCTCGCAATGCCTGCTCGACGCGAGGTCTCGACCAGACGCTCGGGCGAGAAACGCGCAGGTCGAGCGACCGCGAGCTGTCGCAAGGCCAGCGCCCCCGAAAGGAGCGTGTAGACGCAAAGTACAAGTGCGAGGATTAGGCTGAAGCTTCCGAATAAAGCCATAGGGGTAACTGCAACTGCTTATTCTCGCAGACCCGCACGATGGGAGCAATTTTCAGTGGGTGATAGGGAGGGCGGAACCCGGGACGTAGAGAGCTAAGCGGAACGCTCCATAGGCTCATCGATCAGACGCGCTACCGTTGCCAGCAATTCCTCTGGAGCAAAAGGCTTCAGGTGAAACTCCACATCCAGATCTTCGTATTCTGATTCCGCCTCTGCGAGTCCGCTGAGCACGATGACGGGTAATTGCTGGCAGACCTCACGCAGCGAGGTAACGAACTCGGCTCCAGTGAGAGCGGGCATGATGTGATCTGTGATCACGAGAGAAAACTGCGTTCCCTGCTTCGACAGAAGATGCAGGGCTTCCTGCGCATTCAGGATGACCGTGACGCGGTAGCCCGCCCGCTCAAGAATCATGCGGCGGGTGGTTGCCTGTACGGCACTATCATCTACCAGGAGAACAGAAAGCTTCATAGAAGAAGGAGTCAAGGGATTCGGATGGTGATCTTGTGAAATCGGTTGCACCTCTGTAGCGATTTTGTTGCTGGCCTAGGTGCTGCCCCTTTGCTGCCGGTACATTCTCTCAAATATCGGGCCGCCAACGCGCAACAATATTACACGCGGAATAAATCGACTCGAAATAGCCAGTATCTTATTCGGCACCCCGGTCACTACCACTGGCCGCCGGTTTCTCAACGCACGCATCGCTTCGCTCACGACTTGCTCCGGCGTTTGCATGCGAACCCGCTGCGCGAATGTGTGCATCTTTGCCACCTCGAAAAAGTTCGTCGCAGTGGCTCCAGGACACACCGCCATTACCAGTACTCCGTGCGAGCGATTCTCTACAAATAACGCCTGTGAAAAACTGAGCACAAATGCCTTTGTTGCCGCATAAGTCGCAAAATAAGGTCCCGGAAAGAAGGCCGCAGTCGACGCGATATTAACCACCGCTCCTGCCCGACGCTTCCGCATTGGAGGCAAGAAATAGTGCGTCAGCTCGACCAGCGCCTCGATGTTCACGCGCAGCATTTCTTTCTGACGATGAAGCGGCAGCTCGACGAAATCATCGAAGCCGCCGAAGCCGGCGTTATTAATCAACAGATCAACATTCAGCCCTCGAGCTTCGGTTTCCCGAAATAGTTCTGCCCCCGCATCTGGTTGAGAAAGATCCCGGGGAAGCACGACGACTTCGAGAGCCGGGTATCCCGCCTGTAACTCCGAGCGCAACAATTCAAGTCTCTGGGCAGAGCGCGCTACGAGGATCAGTGAGCGCCCGGTGCGCGCTAGTTCGCGTGCGAACACCTCACCAATTCCCGAACTCGCGCCTGTAACCAATGCATAGGTCTGCGGCATGACGTTGCCCCTCCTCAAGCGCCAAGCATGTCGAGCATCAGAAACACCGCGACGCCGCCAAAGAACATCAGGCGATAGATCAGCCCGTGCTGACGATTTACCTCTGGCAATAGGTCGGTTGCGGCGACGTAAAGCGCGACACCCGCAGCAAGCGGTAGTCCGAATCTGACAAGTTGAGGCAGCGAGTGAAGCAGGACCACTCCGGCGAGCGTTGCGACACCCAGCGCGACTGCCGCCCCCAGCGCGGCGCCACGCGAGCGGCCCGCTGCGAGCATCACCGACGCGACGGTAAAGCCCTCGGGAAGCTTGTGCAACAGGATCGCTATAAAGATCAGCCAGCCGATTCGGCCCGACACCAGAAAGCCCGATGCGATCGCGACACCGTCGAAGAAAGCATGCGCCGAGAGCCCAACGACCACCGAATAGCCGGTGTGCGCGTGCAGAAATTCATCGCTGTGCGTCTCTTCGCCAAAATGAAAATGCTGAGTGATGGTGTGCTCGAGCAGATGCACGCCGCAGAAGCCCAGCAACGCGAGCATTGCGCCTTGCTCCGGCATGGTGCGCAAGCTTTCGGGCACCATCTCTACCAGCGCGACAGAGAGCAGAAACCCGGCGCCAAACGCGATGAAGGCATGCAGCGTGCGACGCGCAGGCTTCGCGCGCAGCACAGCGAAGCCGCCCGCGACGTTCGCCAGTGCCGCGGCCGCTCCCAGGATCAGTACGATCGACATGCGCGTTTGATTCTATTGAAACGGAAAATGCTTCGAAGCATTTAATCCATCGCCTGCGCCGGAACGGAACTGTGCAGCGCACCGCGCCAGGGCTCATAGATATTCCAGATCGCCTGTGTTGCGTCGTTCAGCTTCTTGGTCGAGCTCAACAGGCCTGTCGCGATGGAAAACACGCGGTCGGTCGCCGCGTTGATATCGGCATCTTCTGTCTGCTGACGCGCGACCTGCCGCTCACGTGAAACGTCAGAGACGATTTGATCG
>DATMOZ010000074.1:0-9615 GCA_035567995.1 Acidobacteriaceae bacterium | reverse complement strand
GACGGTTCCGCTCGCGGAGTCTGCGGGATGTACTTCTTCGGCCCGTTGCTCGCGGCTACCGCTGGCGCCGGGGGCAGAACGATTTCGATTGCCGGAGGCAGATGCGCTTCGACGCCTGAGAAGTGCATGAGCAAAGCTCCGCCGACCGCAGTGAACTCGATCTGGCGATTCGCTTCGAGAGCGCGCACCACTTCACCGACGCGTGAACGAGCAACGAGCGGGGACAACGCCGCTTCGATTTCTTCGGTGCTGGCCGCAACGACAGAATCGAGATACAGAGAGATGAGGGCGGAGAGTGCAGCGGCCTGTCCCATCGACGAGCCCGCGTTAAGCTGCTTGGCGAATCGGCGGCTGAGCAGTTGCCACCGCGCCGGCTTGCCTTCGGCCTGCGGAATCGGGAAGACGCGCTGCGTGGACCAAAGCTCGCCGAGAGCGCGCAGCACTCCCGCGTCGGAGACGTCATGGCCGACGATTTCGCGGAGCTGGCTGAGCTCCATTGTTTCCTGCGACTGCAAGGCCTCCCACACGCGGAGCGACAGCGTTGAGACGCGGCCAGTGCCGCCGGTCGGTGGGGCAGCTTTCCACGGCCGCGCGCCGCGCAGAGCATAGACGTAAGGCAACGCTGAGGATGCGACGATGAAATCTGCGCGCTCGCCTTCGACGCCGAGATTCGTGCCGAGCAGGTTCAGCGGAACGGCTGCGCCAGATTCGGTCAGGCGCGCGAGTAGATCTGTGGCGTGCGCAATCGCTTCACTTGCGGGTGTGGCGTTTGCGACGCCGGCGCACGCCTCGACGAACGACGGCATAGGTGCGGCGAACTGTGATCCGCGCGGCAGCCAGAGACAGATACCGACGTCATCCAACCACTTCCGGGCGTCATCGAGTGTAGTGAGAGGCTTACCGTGGTGATGCCATAACGCTTGACGCGCTTCCTGCAATTGCTGGGAGTTCAAGTGAAGCCCTTCTTAAACGCGTTCAAACGCGCGTTGGATGTCTCTCAAAGAATAGCGCAGTGCGATGGGCCGCCCGTGCGGACAACTTGTTGGATGTTCGGTTTTTGCCAGTTCATCGAGGAGCCAGTCCATTTTTGTTGGCTCAAGAGGAGTGTTGATCTTGATGGCTGCGTGGCAGGCGACGGAGGCGGCGATGCGCGCGCGAACGGTGTCAAGGTTCTCGATCTGGCGCTCACGTTCGCTTTGCTCCAGCACCTCGGCGAGCATTGTTTCCAGTTCTTTGCCTTCGAGACCAGCTGGCGCGGCCTTGACCGAGATGGTGCGCGGGCCGAAGGCTTCTGCCTCAAATCCGTTGCGTTCCAGTTCAGCGGCCAGGGCCGAGAAAATCGGCATCTGGTGCGGTAGCAGGTCAATCAGCAGTGGCATGAGGAAGCGCTGGCGCTGCACACGTTCCACGGATCGCTCGCGCAGCACTTTTTCGAACAAAATGCGTTCGTGTGCGACGTGCTGGTCGACGATCCATAGGCCTTCCTCATTGACAGCGATGATGAATGAGTTGTGCAACTGTCCGAGCGGTTTGAGGGAAGCGAGGGCATGCAGAGAAGTTGCGTCTGCCGGGATGACGTTGTTGTGTCCAAGTGCAGGCGCGACGGCGGTTGCGGGTCCGTTACTGACGGTAGTTTGCGGGTTGTAGGTGGGTGTTTCCGCCGACAGGGCTTCGGCGATCGCCGGCCCGAAGCCGAGAGATTGTTCCTGTGGTCGCAGGGTTGGAGGGGCGAGTACAAAGGCTTCTGCGTCCGCGCTCATCAGGGGCTCTGACTCCTCGGGCATTTTCGCTGCTTTCTCAAGCGGCTCACCGGGCAGCGGCGAAATGCCGGGAACCAGCGCGGGCGTGACCTCGGGGCTTTGCTCAAGGGCGTGCAGAAAACTCGCGGCGGGGCGGGCGAGCATGAGAGCGTTGCGAATCGTGTCGCGGACGAAGTCATGCACGTGGCTCTGCTGGCGGAAGCGCACCTCCGTCTTCGCGGGATGTACGTTCACATCGACTTCTTCCGGCGGCATCTGCAGGAAGAGCAGCACGACAGGGAACGACGTGGGCGGCAGAATGTTGCGATACGCCTCGGTGAGCGCGTGCAGAATCAGACGGTCGCGGATCAGGCGCTGATTCACGAACACATACATGGAATTGCGGTTCAACTTTTGCAGGTCCGGCTTTGAAACGAAGCCGCTCAAGCGCAGCGCCCCTGGTTGCGCCATCGGCACTTTGGGGTCGCGCTTCCATGGCGGCGGAGCGGGGAGGCCGACGTGCTCCAGTTGTATTTCAGCGGCGACTGGCAAAAGCTGATCGAGCGTGTCGCGACCGAAGATCTGATAGATGCGATCAGCGGGCTGTTTCACGGGGGACGCGATCAGCAGCGCGTGCGAGGCAGTGTGCAATTCGAAATGCTTTGTCGGGTTTGCCAGCGCGTAGTGTGTGACCAGCGCGGCGATGTGCGAAAGTTCCGTTGGCTCAGACTTCAAGAACTTTCGCCGCGCGGGCAGGTTGTAGAACAAATCCTCGACGGAGATGGTAGTGCCTGCTGGCAGGCCCGCATCGACGACGCGCAGCATCTTGCCTCCAGCGACAGCGATCTCTGTGCCGACGGCCTCGTCAGTGGAATGTGTCGCGAGAGTGAGCCTCGAAACAGATGCAATGGAGGGAAGGGCTTCGCCACGGAATCCAAGCGTGGATATGGAGAGCAGATCTTCCGCCAAGCGGATCTTTGATGTGGCGTGACGCTCGAACGCGAGTATGGCATCGTCGCGCACCATTCCGCAGCCATCGTCGATGATGCGGATCAGTTTACGACCGCCGCCTTCGATTTCAAGACGTATGCGTGTGGCGCCAGCGTCGAGCGCATTTTCGAGAAGCTCTTTGACGACGGACGCAGGCCGCTCCACCACTTCGCCGGCGGCGATCTGATTGGCGACCTGATCTGAGAGTACGCGGATGCGGCCCATGAGGAGTTACCTCATTGTAGGCTGCGTTCAGCGGGTTTTCGCTTTAGCGCCGCCTGGCTTTGTGGTCTTCTTCGTCGCTTTTGCGGTGTGATTCGTCTCCGTGGACTTGGTGGTTGCTGTGGCCGTCGTGTCTGGCTCAGCGGCTTTCGCTGGTGCCCACTGTCGCGCTGCCTTGCGGCGCACCTGGTCTGGTACATCGGTATCGCCAACAGTGTGCAGTCGCATGAAATTTGTAGAACCGCTCTTGGTGCGGGTGCCGGCGACAATGCCAAGAATCTGGCCGAGCGCGACACGGTGTTGTTCTTCGAGCATGTGCTCTGCGGTGACGACCATCAGGTCGGTCGTGTTCATCTTCTTGCAAAGGATTGGCCGTACTCCCCAGAGGAGGTTGGTGCGGTGGATCACAGCTTGGACGCTTGACAGCGCATAGATAGGGGGCGCAGGGCGGTACTTTGAGAGCATGCGAGCCGTCGCGCCGGTCTCTGTGAATACGGCAATCGCGCTTACGTCGACGTCTTCTGTCGCGTGCGCCATGGATTCGCAGATTGTTTCCGCGACTGACAGCTTGGCCTTGCCCGAGTGGGCCCGGGGCTGGCGGCCCAGGCTGATCTCCTGCTCAGATTCAGTGACGATGCGCGCCATCATGCTGACGGCTTCGACTGGATATTTTCCGGTTGCAGTTTCGGCAGAGAGCATGACCGCGTCCGTGCCGTCGTAGATTGCGTTTGCCACGTCACTGGCTTCCGCGCGTGTCGGACGGGGATTCTCAATCATCGACTCGAGCATCTGCGTTGCGGTGATGACGGGTTTGCGATATTCGGCAGCCCGACGAATGACCAGCTTCTGGAGTGCGGGCACCTTCTCGGGAGGCATTTCAACGCCGAGGTCGCCGCGCGCTACCATGACGCCGTCCGCGATCTCGAGGATGGCTTCAAGGTGCTCGATGGCCTGTGGCTTTTCGAGTTTTGCGATGACCCAGATATCGGCTCCCAACGCGGCGATGCGGTACTTGGTGAGGCGTACGTCTTCTGCGTTGCGGACGAACGAGACTGCAATGGCATCGAGGTTCTGCCGGATCGCGAACTCCAGATCGGCCTCGTCTTTTGTGGTGAGCGAGGGCACGCGAACGTTGATGTTGGGCAGGTTGATGCCTTTGTGCTCTCCGAGCATCCCGCCGTTGACAACGTCGCACTCGACGTCGACTCCGTAGATGCCGCGCACGCGCAGTTCGATCAGGCCGTCAGAAAGCAGGATGCGCGCGCCGGTTTCGAGATTTTCCGCGAGGGTCGGGAATGTGGTGCTGATGAGGGTGGATGTGCCGGGGATGTCTCGCGGCGTAATGGTGAGCTTCTGGCCGGTCTTCAGCAGAACGGGCTTGTGGTTCTTGAGATTGCCGGTGCGAATCTTCGGGCCCTGAAGATCGCCCATGATGCAAATGGGCTTTCCTTCTTCACGGCCGACTTTACGGATCATCTGGATGAGTCGTGCTTTCTCCTGCAGTGTGCCGTGGGAGAAGTTGAGGCGGGCTACATCGACGCCTGCGCGGACAAGGTCACGGAACGAAGACTCTGTGTTGCAGGCGGGACCAACGGTGGCGACGATCTTGGCGCGGCGATCTGCGACGTTCTCTTTCCACGTTCTTGGGGGAAGCTTAAGACGAATCACTCGAGGATTTTCTCCTGGGTACTACGGATTTCACGGCCGCGATTGTTCGCGGGCATTGTCTGGGTCTGCGAGCATTGTATTCGACCGGATATCGGTCGATGCGCTATCGAGGGTTTGACGTTCAGGAGCGGCGTTCGGCGACAGGATCGTATTCCGCCCGCGTGGAGCGGAGATCGGGCTCATCGACAGTCTTGGGATAAACCTGTGCGTTGAACTCCGCGCCGATCATGATGCTGATATTGATGATGTATAGCCAGATTAGAAGAGCGATGCCTGCGCCTAGCGAGCCGTAGACAACAGAGTAGTTTGCGTAACGCGTAACATACAATCCAAACAAAACGGTCGCGGGAAACCAGATGGCGGTAGAAAGTACCGCGCCCGGCACAACGCAGCGCCATGACTGTGTTCGCGGTACACCCACGTGATAGATGATGGTCAACACTGCGATGCTGGTGAGCATGGCGACGATCCAGCGCAGAACAGTTTGAAGCACAGTGACCCATGAGTGCAGTGTGTGGCCCGAATTCAAAGTGAACCATTGACCGATCTGGTGGCCGAAGATCAGGGCAAACGACGCCATCGCGAGCGGAATGATGGAAAGCGGAACGAGGGCGAACGCGATTGCGGCGCGCTTCCAGCCACTCCACGAGTTAAGCGGCAAGTTGTAGGCGCGCCTGAAAGATTCCATGAACGAGGTCATGACACCGCTGGCGGTCAGCAATGTCGCCAGCACGGATGAGAGGATCAGCCGCAGCGGACGGCCGCTGCCGGGTTGCATAAATGAGATCAGCAGTGGTGCAGTGCCCGGGGGCAGAATGCGGATGAATGCTGCGCTGATAGTGCCCATCAATGTAGCTTCGTCCGGTGCATAGGAGATGATCGCGGTCATGACAATGAGCGCTGGGAAAAAGCTCAGGATCGCTGAGTAGGCCGCGCCCTTTGCCTGGCCGAGGACATCGTTGGTCCAGGCGCCCTGGGCCGTCCGACGCAGATGAGCAAGGAAGCGGTACATTGCCGCAAGATTACTGGATGGCGCCGATAGCCACAATCAATCTGGCGTACGGTGGAATCCACAACGTATTAGGATGGCAGCCTATGACCTCGACCTCTCCGACTCGATCGCTACTTGTGCTGTTTCTTATGTTGACGGTTGCTCTCACGCCTGTGAAGGCGCAGCCCGGTCAACCCGTGCCGCCGAACGCGCAATTGGCCGACAAGAAGGTGAATGAGCGCGTTGAAGCGTTGTTGAAGAAGATGACCCTCGAGGAGAAAGTAGGCCAGTTGACGCAGTACTCGGCCGGCACGCGGACCGGACCGGGAACGGGGCGCGCGGACTATCTCGAGATGGCCGCAAAAGGGCAGGTGGGTTCGCTGTTCAATGCGACAGGCGCAGCCAAGACGAACGAGATGCAGCGTGCAGCGGTGGAAAAGAGCCGGCTGCATATTCCCCTGATGTTTGGGCTCGACGTGATTCACGGGTTTCGTACGACCTATCCTGTTCCGCTGGGTATGGCGGCGACGTTTGATCCCCAGGTGTATGAAGCGGCGACGCACATGGCTGCGGTTGAGTCGCGTTCGGCGGGCATAAACTTCGTGTTCTCGCCGATGGTGGATATCGCGCGTGACGCGCGTTGGGGACGGATCGTCGAGGGCGCGGGCGAAGATACGTATCTCGGTTCAGTGCTGGCGCGGGCGCAAATTCGTGGCTACCAGGGAAATGATGTGTCGGCTCCAGATGCAGTCGCGGCTTGTGTAAAGCACTTCGCAGCGTACGGCGCGGCGATTGCGGGGCGCGAGTACTACACGACAGATATGTCGGAACTGTCGCTGCGGCAGGACTATCTGCCTCCTTATAAGGCGGCCATCGATGCGGGCGCGGTGACTGTGATGAGCGCGTTCAATGCGCTGAATGGAGTTCCAGCGAGCGCGAATCCTTTTACGCTGACAGAGATTCTGCGGGGCGAGTGGGGATTTCAGGGCTTTGTCGACAGCGACTGGACGTCGGTGAAGGAGCTGATCGCACACGGCATTGCGCTCGATGGCGCGACGGCCGCGCGAAAGGCGTTGACCGCAGGGGTTGAGATGGACATGGAGAGCGGGCTCTACCAGGAGAATCTTGCTGCGCTGGTGCACTCTGGCGCGGTTCCGCCCGCGGTGGTCGATGAAGCGGTGCGGCGCGTGTTGCGAGTGAAGTTTGCGATGGGACTGTTTGAACATCCTTACACCGATGAAAAGGCGGAGCTGGGAGCGCCGAGCGCGGCGCATCGCGAGATTGCGCGCAAGGCAGCGGAAGAATCCTTTGTGTTGCTGAAGAATGACAAACACGCGCTGCCGCTTACAGCCAGTGCGAAAACGATTGCATTGATCGGACCGCTGGCAGATTCGCAGCAGGACATGCTTGGTTCGTGGCAAGGCGCTGGACGTCCGGAAGATGCGGTGACGCTGAAGACGGCGCTGGAAGCACGGGTTGCGAAGAATGGCGGTCATGTTGTCTACGAAAAAGCAACTGCCGAAGTTACAAATACGGCTCCAGATTTTTCTGCCGCTGTGAATGCGGCGAAATCTGCTGACGTTGTCGTGCTCGCGCTTGGCGAGACAGCTTCGACGATGACGGGCGAAGCCGGTTCGCGCGCCCATCTTCATCTGCCAGGGCATCAGGAGCAGTTGCTGAGGGCTGTTGTCGCGGCTGGAAAGCCGACGGTGCTGGTTGTGTTCAGCGGGCGGCCGCTGGTGCTGAAGTGGGCCGACCGAAATGTTGGCGCGATTGTGGAAGCGTGGTTTCCCGGCGTCGAGGCCGGGCCGGCGCTGGTGAATGTTCTGTACGGCGACGTCAATTTCAGCGGCAAGTTGCCGAGCAGCTTTCCGCGGGCGGTCGGGCAGGAGCCGCTGTATTACAACCAGTTGCCGACCGGGCGGCCGGTTCCGCCGGATGTGGACCTATCGCATCCGCCGGTCGGGCAGGAAAAGTATTTCTCGCGGTATATCGATGTTGAGAACTCTCCCCTTTATGCGTTCGGGCATGGGTTGTCGTACACGCAGTTCGCTTACTCGGATGTGGCTGTCAGCAAGAAAAGTGTGGAGGCTGGCTTGGTGAATACTGCGAGTGATCCTCGCCTGCGCATCGCTCCGGCGAATCTGCAGGTGACGGCGACGGTACGGAATACGGGACCGGTTGCCGGTACTGAGGTTGTGCAGCTCTATACGCGAGTGCTGGGTGCGAGCGTTGAGGAGCCGGTGCGCGAGTTGAAAGGGTTTGAACGTGTCACGCTGCAACCGGGTGAGTCAAAGAAGGTGACGTTCACGCTTGGGTTTGATCAGCTTGCTTACTACACTGCGGACCTGAAGCGGACGGTTGAGGCGGGCACGCAGTACACGGTGTTTGTTGGCGGGAGTTCTGAGGCGACAGAGCAGGCGGGTTTCACGGTTACTCCTTAAAGGCATCAAGCGAGCAAATAGAAAGCCGCAGCATTTGCTGCGGCTTTCTTGCGTTCGAAATGCTGATTACTTCTTCGGCTTCCACTGTTCCAGGAACTCGGTGACGGATTTCGGGTCCATGCGGCGCATGGCTTCGAATTCGCCGTTTTTCTGGCCGTAGACGACTTTGCCGTCGGCGGTCAGTACGGCGAGGGCGGGCACTCCATGGGCGAGGGATGCGCCGTATTTCTGCGCGACGTCAGTGTTCTCTTCCATGTGGTTGCCGATGTTTACGTGCACCAGCACGTAGTTGCTATTGAGCAGCGCGTCGTTGGGCGGCTGGTGCATGTAGAGGTCGAGGACCTGGCAGTCACCGCACCAGTCTCCGCCGAAGTCGATGAGGACGCGTTTGTGTTCCTTCTTTGCCTCAGTCAACGCGGCGGCGATGTCGGCTTTTGCGGCGGACACGGCGGGATAAATGTGGCGGGCCTGGGCGAAGGCGGCGGTGGCAGCGAAAAAGGTGGCGATGGCGAGCAGGCGCTTCATGGTTATCAGACTATCCGATGAGTCAAAAGTTACGGAATACGTCGTGACCCCCTCCCCCCTACCTATCGAATCGGCCTCCATATTTGAAAACAAACGGTTTACGGGCGCATATTTGATTCTAAAGGACTTAGCGGATTAGCGGGTTTTCTGTGTCGCTAATGTCCTCAACTACTAGATTAGCAACTTTGGATTGTTTTACCGCAAATTTCCGAGGTGGGTTAAGTGGCGCATCTTGTGAGAGATGGAAGGGATAGTTCGTGTGAGTGAGGGTTGATTTCGCCGGAGACTTGTTAGTCCCACCCTTCGCGTTGCGAAGGATGGGGCACCCTGACAAGTCCTCAATGTTCGAAGGTGTCTCCGGGGCTAAAGCCCCCCCGAGATTTTGGGGATCTTCTTCACCGGGCTAAAGCCCGGTGCTTCCACCGAAGGTCACGCGGAGATTGTTAGTCCCACCCTTCGCGTTGCGAAGGATGGGGCACCCGGCGGGAGGGGATCTTTAGCGCCAGTCGTCTTTGGAGGTGGCGGTGAGGGTTTCGAAGCCTTCGCCGCGTTTTACGTAGATTTCGCCGAAGGTGGTTTGCTGGCGAAGCAGGATTGCCTGGAGGCGGACCAGTTCGAGCATGGCGAGAAACATGCAGATCAGCGCACGTTCGGAGTGCGAGCCGGCGAGGAGACGGCGCAGCGGGACGGGGCCGTCTTCTGTAACGAGGCGGCGGCGCAGGTAGTCGATCATCTGCGAGACGGTGACCGCTTCTTCGTTGACGTCGAGGACAGGACGCGAGCGGGCGCGGTCGAGGATTTCGCGGAAGATGCGGACGAGGTCGACGGTGTCGGCTGCGATTTCGGGCTCGGTGCCTTCGGCATCGCGGAAGTCGCGGATGGCGGGGTTGGTCCAGGTCGCTTCTTCGATCTGCTGTTTCTGGTGGAGCATCTGCGCGGCGGATTTGAAACGCTCGTGTTCGAGGAGGCGCTGGACGAGTTCGAGGCGCGGGTCTTCTTCGCCTTCGGCGCCGACGACTTCTTTGGGCTCGCGCGG
>DATMOZ010000073.1:0-11840 GCA_035567995.1 Acidobacteriaceae bacterium | reverse complement strand
GGTTTGAATTCAGCGACGGATTAAATGTGACGCGCGGGCTGTTCGTCGTTTGATGACTATTGTTGAAACCGACCGCTAGTGCCGTCCCGGTCAGAAATCCCTGGTTATAAGCGAAATCGTAAGTGCCGGTGTTGATCTGCTCGGTGTTTGTGTTGGTAATGAAAGTGGTAGTTTGCGGAATTGTGTTCTGCTCATACTGAACAGTTCCGGTGACGCTCGGATCCAGCACCTCAGTCGTTGGACCAGCACCATTTGTCGAAAGCACCAGGCCCCCGGTTCCGGTGCCCGCACCCCCCGCTCCGCTAGTCGTGCCCCCTGGGCCCCCTGGACCACCACCAACGGTCAGAGTGGCGCCTGTACCGCCTTGCGTGCCGGTTACAAGGCCAGTTGGCACGCCAAGCAAACCGCCCTGTCCCGATTTCGCACGAAGAATATCCGTGTCCGCGATATCTAGGGTGTAGCGCGCAATCGCGATGTCAAAATTATCCACGAGCGCAAGCGTAATCGCGTCATCGAGCGACAGGTACAGCTTTCCGTCCCGCAGCAGGTCATGCAGCCGCGGCGAATTCGTAAGCCTCGGCGGCTCAACGGTCGTCGACTGGTACGGTGCGATCGGGTTCGGAAAATGAGACCGGGGCTGAGTATAGTCACGACTCGTAGGGCGAAGATAAAGCGGCTCCGTCGGATTCGGTTGCGGCGTAGCCGGCACATTCACATCTCCTCGCAGCTTCGGGCTTTCAGTCGGCTGGGCGGTCTGCGCCGGCGAATATGGAGCGAATGTTCCGAGCAGGAGTGTCAGCAGCGCTGCGGCAGCCTTTAGATCTCTTATTTGCAGTAGACTCCGCTTCGTTCCCTTGCCGGCCTGTTGCGGGTATTTCCCGTCGAGCCGGTCCATCAAACCTGCCATTTGCCTGTCTCCTCGTAATGTTGCCCGCGGGATGCGTAGTTCTCAGACGCATCTAGAGTGCTCGGTGTTTCAAAATTATGGCGAATCTTCCTGGCCGCTCATACGCACCGTGCAAATGCCTGGTTCCAACAAAATCGCAGACAACATGTTGATTACCTTGAGGCGGACGGCGAAACCCGAGTATATCGTAGCGACGCTGCTTCAAAGTCTCCACCGCGCCTTGCGTTAGGCTAGGCAACAATGGATCGCGCGTCGCAAAACTGGAAACTCACTCTCGCGTACGACGGCAGCGATTTCCAGGGATGGCAGGTGCAACCTGGCTGTCCAACCGTACAGGGCACGCTCGCCGAAGCTCTGGAAAAGGTCACAGGCGAGCGAATCTTGCCGCAAGGGTCGGGCCGCACAGACGCCGGCGTCCATGCCATCGGTCAGGTCACGTCGTTCCATCTGTTCGCAGCCATCCCGCCGGCGAATCTGCTACGCGCGTTGAACCGAACCCTGCCTGCGAGCATTCGCGTCATGCGCGCGGAGCCTGCCCCGCCTGACTTTCATGCGCGGCACAGCACGCGCGGCAAGACCTATGAGTATCGCGTGTACCGCGGTGCCCTCTGCCCGCCGACCATCGCGCGCTTTGTGCACGCGACGCCATGGAAACTGGATATTGATGCCATGCGCGCAGCTGCACGCATCGTAGTGGGTGAGCATGATTTCACCTCGTTCGTCGCGAGTGACCCTGAACTGTCTTCATTGAGCGGCGAACCTTCCAGCGAACAAAAAAATAAAGTGCGCCGAATCAATCTCTCCGAGTGGGAAGAGCGGGCCTCTGAGGGCGGCGAAGGTGGACTGCTGGTTTACCGCGTGCACGGCAACGGCTTTCTCCATCACATGGTGCGCAATCTCGTCGGCACGTTCATCGACGTCGGGCGCGGTCGGTTCGCTCCCGATGCTGTCCGAGACATTCTCGCCGCACGAGCGCGCTCCGCAGCCGGACCAACGGCGCCGCCTCACGGCCTCTTTCTCCTAAGCGTTGACTACGAGGACATACCGGCATGATGCGGCCCGCGACAGCGTACGAACGGATCAGCGAAATTGCAGCGGAACGCAGCGTGCACCGGGCGTTTCAGTGGTTTCATCTGCAGGAAATGCAAATCACGCAGTGGCAGTGCGAGCTGACTGAGATTCCCGCGCCGCCATTTGCCGAAACAATGCGGGCACGCTGGCTGCTCGACCGTTTCATCGAACTGGGCCTGAATGACGTTCACGTCGACATGGAGGGAAATGTCCTGGGGACGTATGCCGCGCACAACCACGCTGACCAAAATTCCGACTGCGTGGTCATCGCCGCTCACCTCGACACAATTTTTGCTGCTGGCACTCCCGTCACCGTCCGCGAAGAAGCAGGGCGGCTCTACGCTCCAGGCATCAGCGACAACGGTTGCGGACTGGCAGCGCTGCTTGCTCTCGCCACCGCGATGCGCTCCGCTGAACTCACGGTCTCGCGCGACTTGCTTTTTGTTGCGACAGTCGGCGAAGAGGGTGAAGGAAACCTGCGAGGTGTTCGCGCGTTGTTCCGTGACTTGAAAGAACGCCGCCAGGTTTGCGCCGCCATCATGCTCGACGGAGCCGGAACGACGCACGCTGTGACAGAGGCGCTCGGCTGCCGGCGCTATCGGGTGACGATAAATGGGCCTGGCGGGCACTCTTGGACTAATGCCACCACACCCAGCGCAATTACTACGCTCGCTCGCGCGTTGACCACATTGACAGACGCGGAGATGCCTGCATCCCCCCGAACGACTTTGAACATCGGGACGATCCAGGGTGGCTCTGCAATCAACGCAATCGCAGAAGAAGCGACCGCTGGCATCGATACCCGCTCCACCGACGGCCAAGAGTTGATCCGGCTCGAAGTGCTGTTGCATCGCGCGATCGAGGACGCGGTCCTGTTGAGCAACGCACGCGCGCGCGATGCCGGGGCCGACGGCCGCATGACCTACTCTGTCGAACTGATCGGTGATCGCCCCGCCGCCGAACTCGATGAGGACGCACCTCTTCTCAACGCGCTACTGGCTGTCGATCGGCACCTGAACATCCGGACCGAGCGCAAGGTTGCATCTACGGACGCGAACATTCCTCTGTCGCTCGGCATCAACGCCATCACAGTGGGCGGCGGCGGCACAGCGGGAGGCGTGCACACTCGCGCCGAATGGTTCTCGCCACATGGCCGCGATCTCGCACTGCGCCGCATCCTGCTTCTCGTCCTCGCTGCCTGCGGCGCTTGACACTGCTGTTTTGCGGCGATCACCGCGTTCGCCTTGCTACACTGCTTGCCGTGCGCTTCTCTTCCCTCTTTCTCATTCCCATATGCCTTTCATTTGCGGTCCGTGCGCAACAACCAGCTGCGCCCGCAGAAATCATCTACCAGCACGGCGACATTCTGACAGGCGCCGGTCTCGATACTGCTTCGCCGGAACGCGCGCAGTCCCTCGCAATCCGCAACGGTCTCATCATTGAAACCGGCACCGACACAGCCATCAGCAAGCTGAGCGGCCCGAAGACGCGCATCGTCGATCTCCACGGAGCCTTCGTCATGCCCGGCTTCAATGATGCCCACGCACACCTCGGCGAAGGCGGTGAGGAACAACTGCACGTGAACCTGCTCGGCACGCGCTCTCTCGACGAAATGCTCGAGCGCATCCACACCGCGGCGCAGAGCGCTCCCAAAGGAGGATGGCTCCAAGGCGGCGGATGGGACCATACCCTCTGGGCCAACCAGACGCTACCGACGCGCAACGACCTTGACCGCGTTACCGCCGGGCATCCTGCAATGTTCAGCCGCGTTGATGGTCACATCTCCGTCGCAAACTCCGCGGCGCTCGCCGCTGCGAACATCACTAAGAACACCCCTGATCCCGCCGGCGGCAAAATCGACCATGACGCAAAAGGCGAGCCGACCGGCATTTTGCGCGAGAGTCCGGTTGAGTCCCTGGTGTACGCAATGATCCCGCCGCCCTCACCGCAGGTGCGCCGTCACGCGGTCGAGCTCGCGACTTCCCAGGCCGTCTGCTCTGGCCTTACCTCAGTGCAGGACAACTCAGACTGGGAAGACTTTCTCGCGATGGAACAACTCGAGCGTGAAGGCGCATTGCCGGTCCGCATCAGCGAGTGGTTGCCCTTTGATGACTCTGTCGCGATGCTTACGAAGAAGCGAGAGCATCACCCCGCCGGCGACGCGATGCTGCACACCGGAATGCTCAAGGGCTTCATGGATGGCTCGCTGGGCTCTCGCACTGCTGCCCTCAAAGCGCCGTACAGCGATGACCCAACAAACGCGGGCTTGCCGCGTTACCCGCAGCAAAAGCTGAATGAAATGGCCATTGAACGCGCAAACGCCGGCTTCCAGATCGGCTTTCACGCCATCGGCGATCGCGCAGTAAATATGGCCCTGAACGCATTCAGCGCAGCTCTTTGTCACGACAATACCTGCGAGCCCAACAGGCGCTTCCGGGTCGAGCACTCGCAGGTCGTCTCCCTAGACGATTTTGATCGATACAAAAAGATCGGCGTCATCGCGTCGATGCAGCCGAACCACTTGCTGACCGACATGCACTGGGCCGCGGCAAGACTCGGGCCCGAACGCAAGAAGGGCTCATACGCTTGGAAGAGTTTTCTCGATCACGGAGTCGTGGTCGCCTTCGGCACTGACTATCCCGTGGAACCGATCGCTCCCTTTCGCGGCCTCTATTCAGCCGTCACGCGCAAAGATGAAGCGAGAGTCACGGAATACGAGCCCCAGGAAAAGATCACCATCCAGCAAGCGATCTACGCGTACACCCAGGGCTCCGCATTTGCCGAATTTGCCGAAAACAAGAAAGGCAGGCTTGCGCCCGGCTACTACGCTGATTTCGTCGTGCTTGACCGCGACATCACCAGGATTGAACCACCATCAATTCTCAAGACCAAGGTCTTGAGAACCGTCGTCGCCGGGGAAACGCAGTGTGAGAACGGTGCACGCCCTCGCCAGGTGCTATCGCCGGAACCGCAGCGTCCTTAATTGCCACCGTCGCTGTTACGAATACGCGAGAGCGCCCACTCTGCCGAGTCTCGTACCGCCGCGTCTTCGTCATTCAGCCATCCTTCGAGCGTATCGGTGTGACTCGCTTCTCCACTGTTTCCCATCGCGATGGCTACGTTCCGCCTCAGCCCGCGTAGCTTTGTGCGCTCCACCGGCGAGCGCCGAAAGACCTCTTTGAAGCCAGCCGCATCAAGCGATGCGAGCCAATCAAGCGCCGGATTGACCAGCTCTGCACGCGATTGCAACTCCGGCCACATGCCAATCGGGGCCTTCCTATTCCACGGACAAACATCCTGACAGATATCGCACCCGAAGACATTGCGCCCAATGCCTTCACGGAACTCCTCAGGAATTTCGCCGCGCTTTTCGATCGTCAAGTAGGAGATACACCTGCTGGCGTCCATCTGATACGGAGTATCAAGCGCGCCCGTCGGGCAGGCCTCGATGCATCGCACGCAACTCCCGCAGCGGTCAACCGCATGTACTGCGAGCATCCCCGGCGTCAGATCCACGCCCAACACGATCACACCGAGATACAGCCATGACCCGAGTTGCTGATTCAGCAGACATGTGTTCTTGCCGACCCAACCGACGCCCGCGCGCCACGCGTACTCCCGCTCGACAATCGGCCCTGTGTCGACGTAGCAGCGCGATTGAAAGTCGCCCAACTCTTCGTGCAATTGCTGCTCCAGCCGACGCAGCCGCGCGAGAATCACTTCGTGATAATCGGTCGCTTTGCCATCGGCATCACCGCTGACCGCATATCGCGCGATCCATCCTTCTGAATTCGCCGCCTGATCAATCGACCGCGGAGTGGCCGTGTTGTAGTTGACCGCGCAGACCAGAACACTTCGAGCCCACGGCAGGGCGCGCCGCAATGAGCCGCGCAGATGTGCGCCGCTCTCGTCCTCGCGCTTCAGGTAGTTCATTTCGCCAGCGCGGCCCGCAGCCACCCACGCCGCAAAGCGTGCCGCAGCGGTCTCTTCTTGATAGTCCGTCAGCTCTGGCACCGGCACCAAGCCGCACGCGTCAAAGCCCAGTTCAACAGCAAGCGCGCGAATTCTATCAGCGTGTCCGGGTGTCAAAATCATTGTTGAGGCATGGCAAACACCGCCACGTCTCTACTCTAGCCCTTCGCGCAAACGTCAGCCTTGTTCACTCCAACGCACTGCACGAAACGCCTGCTGTGACGGCGCCTGTAAGTTGCGCAGCCAATTCGCGAGCGCAGCATAGTCGTCTGCGATGCCCGACTTCGGCGCGTAATCGATCACTGTCATTCCATCGGCCAATGCTTCACTCATCGCCTGGCTGCGACGCAGCACGATCGGCAACAGACGGTCGCCGAGTTGCTGGCGCAACACCTCGCGCACGTCGAGATGGAGCGGCTGCGACTGGTCAAACTGGTTCAGTACATAACACGGCTGCACAACATGGCCACCCGCGTCGCGATGGTTGCGGAAGAACTGCTCCACTGCCGACAACCCGATAACCGAACTCATGTCCGGCACGATTGGAATGATCACCGTCGGTGCTGTCCTCAGAATGCGCCTCGCAACAGCGCCCGAGGCCGTCGCAATATCCACAAGGACGCGATTGCAAGTGCGCCCCGCGTTTGCCATCTCCACCACTAACCAGTCCTGCTCGTTTTCTCCAGCAGCCGCATCCGCGTCGTAGCTGACCATGCTCACCGGCGAGTCATTGCCCGCCGTCGGAGGCGGTGTGAATGTACGCACCGTTCCCGGCCGCAGCTCCGTCGCGCCGTAATAGAACGGCAGCAATCCGTACGAAGTGGTGTCCGCGAGGAGTACGCGTTCCCCCGCCGCCGACAGGGCGCGGCCCAGCGTCGCCACCATGCTGGTTTTGCCAACGCCACCCGCCAGCGAAAATACAGCTGTGACGGGAGTCTCCACTTCCTGTTGTGTCGCCTCCTCCGGCTTCGCGCTGAAACCACCGCGCAACGCGAACCAGCGCGAAGCTACGCGTTCGCGAGTGTCGGTCAGCGTTTCCGCATTTACCGCCGCAGTCTGCGGCTGAGGCTGTGGATCCTGCTGCACCGCCGCCTGCCGCACTGAAGCTTCCTGATTCAGCCACGCCGGACGGTCTAACTGCTGCGCGGCAAAATCATCCTTGAGCGCAGCAGTAGGAGTCCCCACCACGGCATAAATATTTTCCGGGCTCTTATGCTCCTCAGCGCGATATCGATTGGCCAACAGAGCGGAGTTCTGAGCGCGGCGTATTACGTGCTTCGCAACCGGTACGGGCGGTTTCACCATCTGAGTCACTTCAGATCGCGTTACCTCCGGCCGCTGCATTTGCTGCTGCGCGCGACCCTCCGGGCCGTCCGTTTGGAAATCCCGGTGCTTGACGTTCTCCGGATTCGCCCATCCGTAAAGCGCGGCCACGTCCTCTGGAGTCTCGGTTTTTCCGTCGTCTTTCTTATCGTTCGCCATCTCTTCGTTTTCTCGAAACGCGGCCAATTAAGCTCCGTTCCTTCGCCCCCTGCATTCGCTCACTAAGACTGGGGGCAGTTACCTCGGTTCCGGTCGATCTAGGCACTGCTTTCTTGTCACCTATTTCGTGAGCTGAGCCTACGTTGGTGGTTATGCCCCGTCAATAACACTCGTCTGCAACTTTCATGCTAGAACTCTTTGGAATCAGTAGGTCCGCGCTCGTTGCTCGCATCTGCGCGTCCCACGAGTTAAGTAACTACTTTTCCTCAGATTTCCACAGGAAACGGCAACACCATTTGCACACATGATGCACCGAAAATAGGGCAAAAAAGCCACCTCAGTTTGCACGATGGTAATCAACCTCTTTATCACAGGATCTCGTGCATTTCTGCCCCATTCTTGGTGCAAGGCATGAAAAGACTTGCCCCTCCGGCCTTCCACAGCCGCCCACGTTGAATGTGCTAATTTTGAAAGGGTAGTGAGACCTTAGCTCAGTTGGTAGAGCATCGCCCTTTTAAGGCGCTGGTCCTGGGTTCGAGCCCCAGAGGTCTCACCAATTCTGCTGCCTGACAATGGAGCGCGCAGCCCTCAGGCTGTCGGCTTGTCCGGTGCAGGCTGCACAGCGACGAAATCCTGCGCGAATCGCCTGCTGTAGTCGTCCAGCAGACTCTCGACTCGCTTTGAGTCCGGTGAACGCACGATCAGACCCGCGTGATGATGCTTCTTCATGCGATGGACCACTTCGGGCGCATCGTATTGGCTCAGATCTGGGTTCGACATCCGCGCCAGGCAAAGCACGCTGCCCGCGTACTCGTCCCTCAACTCAGGCAGCCTGTAGGTTTCGCCGCGTAGATTTGCGACTTCGATGCGCGCCCACTCTACCCACGGGTTGACACCCAGGCTTTGCTCGACGACGTCTGCGATGAACGCTCCCCCGACGCGTGCCGCTGCTTCGAGGAAGTAGAACTCGTTATCAGCCAGACCGCGGATGAACTCCGCATGCGTCACGCCGCGCACAAGTCCCATTGCAACCACCAGGCGCTGATGCATGGCAGACAGCGCTACTGCGGCCGCGCTGCCGCGCTCAACGCTTCGAGTCGTAAACACGCCGCCTTCATGCATGGTCTGCATCGGTGGCTGGCCATACTGATGCACCGCAGCAAGCAGCGTCTGCCGGTCGTTCACCACTCCATCGACGTGGAAGATCACGCCCCGCACAAATCTCTCCAGCACAAAGTGACTCTGGCGGTCGCCTAGTTCGTCCAACGCGCGCCAGACCTGTTCAGGCTCGTGCATTTTGCGGATGCCGATCGCCGATGCTTCGGTTCGCGGCTTCAGCAGCCAGGGAGCAGGCACGCGCGACATCCAGCGGCGCAGGTCGTCATAGTTGATGACCGAAGTGAACTCCGGCACACGAATGCCGGAGAGTTGCGCCTGTGTCCGCATTGCCAGCTTGTCGCGAAAGTAGAGCGTGGTCGAAAGCCCCATGCCCGGAATGCGCATGTGCTCCCGCAATGCCGCGACCGTTTCCATGTCGAACTCATCGAGCGCAACGATCCGATCGATACGGCGGCTGCGCGCGAGATACGTGACCGTGTTAATCACCTGTGCGGTCGATAGATTCTCCGGCATCGTGAAAATCTCTGCCAGCACATCACGCGGCCACTCCGGAGCGTCACGATGTTTTTCAGTGGTCAGCAACATCACGCGACAACCAGACCGCGCGACCTCGCGCATAAAGGCTTCGCCTTTTACATAGGTACTGACACAAAAAATCGTGGGAGCCTGTTCGCCGTTCGTCATCGTCGCATCAGTTTAAATGCAGCCAACCCTGCGAGGCATTCCCGCGCTGCGTGCAGATGAACGACATCGGTAAGTACCCCTCCCCCTCCCCTCGGTAAAGTCCTAAAGTCTAGGGATAAAAGACTTTAGTGGCGGACTTTGGATGTCAGCCGAAACTTTAAGACCGCACTTGGCGCGTTTTCGGGAGTGCCCGGACGGGTCGCTTTGTCAAGTACGCTCGGATGGATTTTGAGAGGCGGCCAGAAAGCAGAACAGCCGTGGCGCGAGGCCACGGCTGTGTGTCGGCTTAATGCGTTTTACGGCAAGCCGTTGACGGTTTGCTTCACTTTTGCCGCGACGGCAGCAGGCAGCGGAGCGTAATAGAGTTGCGCAGCTTCGCCCTGGCCATGATCAAGCATCCACTGGAGATAGTCCTTGAGCACCTTGCCATTCGCCGGACTCTTGGGCTTCAGTGGAATCAGCAACCACGTGAAACTGGAAATCGGATAGGCGTCTGCTCCCGGCGCATTTGTGATGGAAACGCGGTAGTCGGCCGGCATGTTCTTCACGCTTGCGGCCGCGTCTGAAACGCCTTCGATAGATGCCTTGACGAACTTGCCTGAGGCGTTCTTCACGGAGCCGAATGCAATCTTGTTCTGCATCGCGTAAATCAATTCCACATAGCCAAACGCTCCAGGAGTCTGGCGCACCAGGCCGGCAATGGATTCATTGCCCTTTCCGCCGATGCCGATAGGCCATTGCACAGCGGTTCCCTTGCCTACCTTCTCTTTCCAATCAGGCGAAACCTTGGAGAGATAGTCCGTGAAAATGTACGTCGTGCCGGATCCGTCCGCTCGATGCGCGACAAAGATGTTTTGGTTCGGCAGATTTACGCCAGGATTGTCTTTGGCGATGCGCGCATCATTCCAGTTCGTGATCTTGCCCAGGTAAATGTCAGCGAGAACGTCGCCGGAGAATTTCAAATCAGCCTGAACGCCAGGCAGGTTGTAAATCGGTACGACCGCCCCAAGCACCGTGGGAATGTGCTGAACCTTCACCGGAGCTTCCTTCAACTGCTGATCCGACATCGGACCGTCCGTTGCGCCGAAGTCGACCAGACCGCTGGTGACCTGCTTGATGCCGCCGCCCGAACCGATCGACTGATAGTTGATCTGTACGCCGGGGTGCTGGCTCGAATACTCAGAAAACCACTTCGAATAAATGGGATACGGGAACGTCGCTCCCGCACCGGTCACTTGCTGCGCGCCGGCGAAGGACGTTACACCAACCACGGCGATCAGTAGTGCTGATTTCAAATTCATGGAATCTTCTCTCCTCGGACAAACAAATGACAGAAATATGAATAAATGTACCGCTATTCAGGTTGCGTGATGTATATGAACGTGCGGTTACAAAAGAGTGAAAAGGGCGAGAATGACAGCCTGAAACCGAAGAAAAGTCGTATTGGAATTGAACTAATAACGAACGTCCGCCATCAGTGTCTCAACTTCACCGCGCTGTTCCGCTGTCAAAGGCAGCAGCGGCAATCTGGGGCGTCCGCCGTAGTATCCATTCAGATCACACGCATACTTGATCGCCGGGATGCCGAGATGTGAGCCAACCCGCGTGCCAGCCGGTGCGATTCGCTGCTGTTTCTCGACGGCTAAGGAAGCGTTGTCTTCCTTCCACGCGGTATACACCTCATAGCAGCACTGCGGCGCAGGAGCGGCGAGACCCAGCACCGCGCCGACCGCGCCTGCCTGAAGCGACGGATATAAAGTCTGCGCACCCCCGGTCAGCACCTGAAAGCCGACCTCTTTGCTGCGCGTCTTCAACGCTGGCGATGGCGGGGCGACCGCAGTAGAAACCGCGCCAGAGCTCAAAGAATCAATCGCGACGAAGGTTGGCGCGGAGACGGCGGCAGCAGGATTTCTCATGCGACCAGTCACCGCCGCGAAAACATTTGTTACCGCGACCGTGGTCTTGCGCCCGCGCGTGGCGGCAACAACATCTGCGATGCGCTCTGGCCGACCGCTCGAGTCTTTCAGTCCGATGATGTTCGCGTGCTGCGACAATTCCCCGATGACCTCCGCCGGCAATTCGTAATTGGTCAACGGAGGAACGCTGTACAGGATGACCGGCAGCGGCGATGCGTCGGCCACTGCGCGGTAGTAGGTCAACATTGCCTGCGGAGTCATCTGCGGGCGATAAAAATGCGGAGTCCTGACGAGTACTGCGTCATATTGCAGGCGCGCGGCATCTTCCGCAAACGCGAGGGTGTGACGCACACTTTCCTGGCCGATTCCCGCGATCATCACCTTTTCCGGTGCGGCTGCCGCGATCGCAGTTGAGAGAACAGAGCGCTGCTCGTCCAGCGACAACAGTACGGTCTCGCCTGTCGAGCCAAGCACCACGATGCCCGCCACTGGCGAACGGGAATAGCGCTCTACGTTGTGCTCAAGCTTGCGCAGATAAACCGAGCCGTCCAGATAGAACGGAGTTGTGATGGCAGGAAAAATTCCTTCAAGCAGCATAGCTTCATTTTAGCGGCGTTAAAGGCGTTAAAGTAGTGTGCAGACACGCAACCGTTCGGGCCTTCGCGCCCTCATATGGTCAGGTGTCAACG
>DATMOZ010000072.1:0-4521 GCA_035567995.1 Acidobacteriaceae bacterium | reverse complement strand
CAGGCATATCGTCGAGGAACGCATGCACCTGCCAGCGGGCGGGGTCGGCTCCGGATTTCTCATAGTCGGCCCGTGTCACCTCAGCATTGGCTGCGCCTGCCTGGTGAAGGATCGTCAGGCCGGGAACCTGGTTGAGCAGTTGGACTGCGATCGCCGGTAGCGTGCGGTTGAGGATGCGGGCACCCTGGCTGCCTCCGAAAACGAGCAGGTGCGGCCCGGCCTGAGGTGGTCGCTGCGGAAGCGCAAAGAATTCTTTGCGAACGGGAATACCTGTTAGATGCGCATTGCGGAAGTAGCCCAGCGTTTCAGAGAAGTTCACGGCGGCGCCGCGCACGTAGCGCCCGACGAGGCGGTTGGCGAGGCCGGGGTACGCGTTAGGCTCGAACGCCATCGTCGGAATGCCGCGCATGATCGCGGCTATCATTGCCGGTCCGGATGCGTAACCGCCGACTCCGATGACGACGTCGGGGCGGAAGTCGCGCAGCAGGCGAAAGCATGCCAATGTGCCGCGCGGGAGATCTACGATGGTGCGCGCGCGGGTCGCGAGAGAGACATTTTTTAGCTGGCCGACGTGGATGAGAGTCAGCGGGAAGTCGGCTGCCGGCACGAGGCGTGTTTCCATGCCGCGCGAGGTGCCGACGAAGTGCACCTGAGCGCCGTGGTGGTCGCGGAGTTCACGGCCGATGGCGAGCGCCGGGAGGACGTGGCCTCCGGTGCCGCCGCCGGCGATGAGGATGCGCGGGTTGTTACGTTCAGGACTCAATGCAGGCTGAGAGAAACGGACGAAGACTAGTCAACCTCGCGACTGATGTTCAGCAGCACTCCGATGGAGGCGAGCATGATGAACAAACTGGTGCCGCCGGAGGAGATGAAGGGAAGAGTGATTCCCTTGGTCGGCAACAACGAGAGCGTCACGCTGATGTTGAAGAATGCCTGAATCATGATCGTCGCAGTGATGCCGAATGCAAGAAAGCGCGCGAAGGGATCAGTGGA
The DNA here is from genome assembly GCA_035567995.1 of Acidobacteriaceae bacterium. Lineage (GTDB taxonomy): Bacteria > Acidobacteriota > Terriglobia > Terriglobales > Acidobacteriaceae > JBBPYY01. The sequence goes on along the minus strand of DATMOZ010000072.1, from coordinate 3,528 downwards.
AAGAACGGCTGTGCGCAAGCCGCGGTAGCCGAGGACGACGAAAAGACCGACGAGGGCGATGGCGCCGAGCAGGCCGAGTTCTTCTGCAATGTTGGCGAAGATGAAATCAGTGTGCGCTTCAGGCAGGAAGAATAGTTTTTGCCGGCCTTCCATCAGGCCGAGGCCGCGAAAGCCGCCTGTCGAAACGGCGATGAGCGACTGGTTGATGTGGAAGCCGCTGCCTTGCGGATCGGAGCCGGGATTCAAGAACGCCATGATGCGGGCACGGCGCCACGGCACGCTGAGCATATAGATCAAGACGGGAGCGGCGGCAACTGCTCCGACGCCGAAGTAGCGCATCTGCATTCCGGCGAGATAGAGCATCAGGGCGGTGACGCCAGCGCACACCAGTCCGGTGCCGAGATCGGGCTGCTTCAGAATAAGCGCGATGAAGAGCAGGCTCGGCGCGACGGCGGGAAGCAGGACGCGCTTCCAGTCCTGCATGTGTTGCACTTTGTCCTGAAGAAACCAGGCGAGAAATAGCACGAGCGTAGGCTTGGCGATCTCAGACGGTTGGAAGGTGAAGAAGCCGCCGAAGCGGATCCAGCGGTGCGTGTGGTGCGAATCGTGAAAGGCGAAGACCACGAGCAGCAACACCATCGTGATGGCAACCGCGGGGAAGACCACCTTGGGTCGATTGTATTTGCGGTAGTCGACCTGCATCAGCATGGTTAGCGCACCCAAGCCGAGCACGGCCCATCCGGCCTGTTTCACAACGAAGGTGTACGGGGAGTTGTATTTCGCCTGCGCCATGATGGCTGAGGCAGAAAAGACCATGACCAGCCCGAACAGTACGAGCATGATCACCGTGCCAAAGAGCCATTTGTCTACGCCGACGCGCTTTGCCATCCGTTACTTTCCTGCATTCTTTTGAAGCGCGGCGACCGATTGTTTGAAAGCGCGGCCGCGGTGTTCGTAACTCTCAAACTGGTCAAAGCTTGCGCATGCAGGAGCGAGCAACACGATCTCCCCGTCAACCGCATTTGATCCGGCCAAGGTGACGGCCTGCTCCAATTTCTCAGCCCGGATAATTTTCGCAGCGCCGGCGAGTTGCGTCTCGATCTTTTCTGCGGCGGAACCGATGGTGTAAACAACGCGGACCTTTTTTCGCAGCAACTTGTCGAGTTGCGAGTAATCGGAATCTTTGTCTTTGCCGCCAAGGATAAGGTGGACTCCGCCCGGGAAGGACTCCAGCGCCTTGATGGTCGCGTCGACGTTGGTCGCTTTGGAGTCGTTGTAATACTCCACTCCGTTCACTTTGGCGACGAATTCGAGACGGTGTTCCACGGCTTTGAAGCCGGCGACTGTTGCGCGAATCGTCTCGGCCGGAATGGCGGCCAGTCGAGCGGCGCAGACCGCTGCCAGAACATTCTCAACGTTGTGCGTGCCCTTCAGCGAGATCTCCGCGACCGGCATGATGGGCTCGGCGGCCTTGAGTTCCGTCTCGCGGAACATGACGGTTCCGTCGTGAACGAATGCTCCCTGGCGCACGACGCGCGTGCGACTGAACCAGTAGATATTCGGCAGGGTGGCTCCCTGCGCGGCAAGGCGTGACGCGGCGCGTTGCGTGATGTCGTCATCCGCGTTCAGCACAAGCGCATCGTTCGCGGTCTGGTTTGCGGCGATCTTCTGCTTGGCGGCGATGTAATTCTCGAGGTTTCCGTGGCGGTCGAGATGGTCGGGCGTGATGTTGAGAATGACCGCGATGCGTGGATGGAACTGCTCCGTCGTTTCGAGCTGAAAACTTGAGACTTCGAGCACGCTGACGGTTTGCGAAGTGCTCTGCTCGACGAACTGAATGACGGGCAGACCGATGTTGCCGCCGACGAGGGTCGGCACTCCCGCGGCTTTGAAGATTTCGCCCACGAGCGTGGTGGTCGTCGTCTTTCCGTTCGAGCCGGTGATGGCGATGATCCCCCCTTCCAGAAAACGGGAAGCCAGCTCGAGTTCGCCGATGACAGGAACGCCGAGGCTGCGCGCCTGCACCAGTTCCGGAGTGTTAGTCGGAACGCCGGGGCTGACGACGATAAGATCCTGGCGGCGAAAGGTGAGCAGCCCATGGCCGCCGGCCTCGACCATGATGCCTGCGTCGAGCAGGGCCGGCAGTTCCTTGGCGAGCGATTGTTCGCTGCGGCTGTCGGAAACCGTGACCTGCGCCCCACGTTTGCGCAGAAACAGCGCCGCGGCGACTCCAGATTTGCCGAGCCCAACAACCAGAATTCTCTTGCGGTTCAGTTCCATTTGCGCGGGTGCCAGTCGCATTCTCCCACGCGAAACGTCTGCGGTCGAATCAATCAACGGAGTTTGAGCGTAGTTAGTGCAAAAAGTGCAAACACAAGGGCGGCAATCCAGAAGCGCACAATCACCTTTGACTCTGACCAGCCGAGCAGTTCGAAATGGTGATGCAACGGGGCCATCTTGAAAATACGCTTCTTGCGCAGCTTGTAGCTGCCGACCTGCAGAATGACGGAGACCGCCTCCAGAACGAAGATTCCGCCGATGAAGGGCAACAGGAGTTCCTGCTTGATCAGCACTGCGATGGTGCCGATGGCTCCGCCGAGCGCCAGCGAGCCGACGTCACCCATGAAAATTTCTGCCGGATGGGCGTTGTACCAAAGGAAGCCGACGCTTGCGCCGACCATTGCGCCGCAGAAAACGGTGAGTTCAGCGACCTGGGGCATGCGCTGCAGTTCGAGATAGTCAGAGAAGACGACGTGGCCGCTGACATAGGTGAGCACGGTCAGGGCTCCGGCGGCGACGACGGTGCAGCCGATCGCAAGTCCGTCGAGCCCGTCGGTCAGGTTCACCGCATTGCTTGAGAAGACCAACACCAGGACGACAAAAACAATGAACGGCAGAAACGCGAACGGCCACCAGTGAGGCAGGTGCGCCAGCGTGCCGATGACAAGATCGGGGCGAAAGCGCTTCACGAATGGAACCATCAGATGCGTCGAATAGGTTCCTGCAAACTCCAACCGCACCAGCATCAGTGCGATGGCGAAACCGGCGAGAAATTGCCATCCCATTTTCGCGCGGGCTGTCAGGCCGAGATTTCGGCGCTGCACGACTTTGATGTAGTCGTCGGCAAAACCGATCGCGCCGAAGCCGACAAGCGAGAAGATCGCGACCCAGACAAACGGGTTCGTCAGATCGCTCCACAATAACGCGGGAATGAGGATGGCAATGCAGATCAGGACGCCGCCCATCGTCGGCGTCCCGGCTTTTTTCTGGTGGCCCTGCGGGCCGTCTTCGCGGATGTACTGGCCGATTTGAAAATTCCTGAGGCGCTCGATGACAAAGGGGCCGATGATCAGCGCGATCAGCAGCGCGGTCAGCGTCGCGAAGGCTGTTCTGAACGTCAGATAGCGGAAGATTCGAAACGGTCTGAAATAAGGGAACAGCTTCTGGTAGAGCAACCAGTAAAGCAAACTACCTCCGGCAGCTAATGCGATGGAATGCCGCTAGTGTACAGGCAGAGATGCAGCGGAA
>DATMOZ010000071.1:0-10465 GCA_035567995.1 Acidobacteriaceae bacterium | reverse complement strand
AGCGGATGCGAAGTGAGGCCGGTGATCCAGGCGGCCACGGCGAGCACTAAGGCAAAGACGACTTGAATCCACTCCGACATCTGCATCTGTGGGATTCTCCCTGGTTCAATCTCCCGAGTCACGGGTAAACAGGAAGTTTGCCCTCAATCGATTGATTCCGTTCCGGCTCAACTCCGTACCGGTATTGCCCAAGGCGGGTGAGCAGGATCAGCGCAAGCACCATTGCCACGCAGAGGGCTGCAAGCGGCACAGTATAGGAGTGAAAGCGGTCGTATCCCGCGCCCATCAGCAGGACGCCCACCGATCCTGAGATCATAAATGCGCCGAAGGCATGGCCATAGGCGGTGCCGAAGGCGTGCAGGCCAAAGTATCGGCTGATCATGTAGCCCATGCTCTCAACCTCTGCTCCCATGCCGAGTCCGACAAGAAACGAGGCAACGAGCGCGAGGTTCCCATTAATTCCGGCGCACAACATTGAAATGCCCAGGGTCGTTGCACCGAAAAAGAGGATGGCAACACGAGGGGCAAAGAGGCGATCGAGGAAGTATCCGGAGCCAAGGCGGCCGATAATGACAGCGGCCCCGACTAGCGAAGTGGCCATCGCGGCACGCTCCGCGGTGACACCTCTATCAGTAAATATTGCGGACATATGAAGGACAGCGCCATGTACGCTCGCGCCAGCCAGCGAGAAGATGCAGATCAGGATCCAGAATGTTGGGCTATGCCAGATTTCGCGCCAACTCAAACCCGGTTTGTCCTGTGGCGGCGGCGGTGAATCCCGAATTATCCCGTCTCCGTCGGGTTGGAGGCCCCGTTGCCACGGGTCGTTTTGCAGCAAAGCAGCTATAACCGGAAGCGGAAGTAGCAGGACGGCGGCTCCGAAGATCGCAAACGCCATGCGCCAGCCGAACATGGTGATGAGCCGCTGGGAAATCATCGGAACCACGATGGAGCCGATTCCAATTCCCATCATCGACAGTCCCAATGCTAGTCCCCGATGGCGGTCGAACCAGTGTGAGATCACGACTCCATAGGGAACCGGTGCAGGGCCGCTGGCCATTGCGATTCCCAGTACTGCGTAGAAAAGATAAAGCTGCCACAGGCCGCTGCCCACCCACAAGGCAGAACATAAGACCAGGCCGAAGAAGAGGGTAGACACAAGGATGACGCGCTTCGCCCCGAAACGATCAATGAGCGCACCCGTGCAGGGAAGCGATAGTGCACCCACAAAGTTGAAGAGAGAAAAGGCGAATGAAACCGCTGCGCGGCTGGCGTGAAAGTCCTCGACCAGCGACTTGAAAAACACGCTGAAGGAGAAGACGGCGAGCGGAGCGCCGAGGAAGAGCCCAAGGGCACTCACGAAAACAATCAGCCACCCGTAGAAGAGTCGAGGTCGCCTGCTGGTCATTTAAACTCCGGCCGCGAGATGGGGAGTATGGCCGCGCGGACATACTTGTTGCTTAGGCTTACTGCCTGTCAATGCAGTGTTGGAGAGCACTATACGTGCATCGCGCTCGGAGTCAAGGAGATATTCCCGCATTCCTTACTCCACATCCCGAAGCGTCTCTTGGCTTTGCTACCTTTCTGTTGACATGGTCTTACCCATGAACCTCCACTACACAAGTGCAGAGCCCCGCGACATACTCCCGTGGACGCATGAGTTCGAAGAGTCCTAGCGGCAGCCCGCGTACTGAAATACGGCAGACACACGGGTTCCCGACTCTCGCAACTTTGCTGCCCCGCGGCCTGGAACCCGGAAGCGTCTGCTCATCGATTATGCTTCGGTCCTGAGAGACGCCATGTCGATGACGAAGCGATATTTGACGTCGGCCTTCACAAGCCTGTCGTAGGCTTCGTTGACCTTCTGGATGGGAATGACTTCGACGTCGGAGGTGATGTTGTGTTTGCCGCAGAAGTCGAGCATCTCCTGTGTTTCAGCGATGCCGCCGATGGGCGAACCGGACAGACTGCGGCGGCCAAATAGAAGGCTGAATGCCGCGACGGCCAGGGGCTTTTCGGGGGCGCCTACGAGAGTGATGTTTCCGTCACGGCGGAGGAGGTTGAGATAGGCGTTGATGTCGTGGTCAGCAGAGACGGCGTCGAGGATGAAGTCGAAGCTGCCGGCGTGCTTCGCCATCTCGTCGGCGTTACGGGAGACGACGACCTCGTCGGCACCGAGACGGAGAGCATCTTCTTTCTTATTGGGCGATGTGGTGAAGAGTACGACGTGGGCCCCGAGGGCGTGAGCGAACTTGACGCCCATGTGACCAAGTCCGCCGAGACCGACCACGCCAACCTTCTTGCCCTTGGTAACTCCCCAGTGGCGCATGGGCGAGTAGGTCGTGATGCCGGCGCAGAGGAGAGGGGCGGCTCCGGCTAGGTCCAGGTTCGAGGGCACCTTGAGAACGAAACGCTGGTCGACGACGACGCTGTCGGAGTAGCCGCCGTAGGTGACGCCTCCGGTGTGCTTGTCGGGGAAGTTATAAGTGAGGGTCATATTCGGGCAAAATTGTTCGAATCCCTGCTTGCACTCGGAGCAGGTACCATCCGAGTCGACCATGCAGCCGACGGCGGCGAGGTCGCCTACTTTGAACTTGGTCACGGCTGGGCCGGTTTTGGTGACGCGGCCGACGATCTCGTGGCCGGGCACGCAGGGGTAGACGGTGGGCATAGCGCCGCTCCACTCGTTGCGGACCTGATGGAGGTCGGAGTGACAGATTCCGCAGAAGAGAATCTCGATCTGCACGTCGTTCTCGGTTGGATCGCGCCGCGCGATCGTGGTGGATGCAAGCGGCGATTTCTCACTGGCAGCGGAGTAGGCTTTCGCTTTGTACATGGAACAAATGTAATCGTTTCGTCGAGCGGCGACATGCAACACGCGCCGCCTGGAGGACCGATAACCAAAAGCGCGTTTCTTGGAACTGATCCGGCATTGTTCAGCCCGGCTTGTTTGTCGTTATCATGGAGCCTGCATGCCTTTTCCTCTCAAAGTCTGCGCTGTTTGCTCAGAAGAGTTCGAACTGAAGCCGGATAAACCCGGTTTCGCCAATCGCTGTCCAGCGTGCAGCACCCCCGAACCGACCGACACCACGACTAAACGCCGCATGGACGCCGACGAACGCAAAAATCAGAGTGAAGAGAACGACGCCAGGAGACGAGCGATGCGCGAGCTCCTTTACCGCAAAGATAGCTGACACCCGAGAACATTGGTCCCAACATGTCGGCTTTCGGAAAATGATCGTAAAGCCGACTCTGAAGACCGCAGAACAAGAAAGCGTGCCAGAGTCGGGGGAGCAGGAAAGAGGGAAGCTCCATTGCAGCCAAACGCAGGAGCAATAAAACGGCCTTCTGAATCGAAGCAGGATATGGAAACTAGCCGTTCGCCGGTATCTCGAGAGGACATCGCGCGACTTTGGGCGACTGTCGCGGATCGCACGTCTGACCCGCGCGGCGGCATTTTCGGCCCATCCTCAATCAGCTGGAAGGTCAATCGGGAATCGGCGTTGTTTCTCGGCGCGGGTAGGGCGGCATTGCTCCAGCTGGCGCATCCGTGGGTTGCGGCAGCCATTGATCGGCACTCAAACGTCAAGGCAGATCCACTTGGAAGATTTCACAACACCTTCCGCGTTGTGTTCACCATGATCTTTGGCACTCTCGAGCAGGCACTCGCAGCTTCCAGCTACCTTTATCAACTACATACACATATCCAGGGGCAGATTCCCGAATCCGTCGCCGCTTACAGGCGCGGTTCGCATTATGAGGCAAACGAGGTCGAGGCACTTCGCTGGGTCTTCGCGACGCTGGTAGAGAGCGCGTTGCTCGCGTATGAAAGCGTTCTGCCACCGCTTTCACTTACTGAGCGGGAGGCGTACTACGCCGAGAGTAAGACCTGGGCGGCACTGTTCGGAATACCGGCGAGTGCCATGCCAGCGAATTGGTCTGCCTTTGAGGCCTACAATCGAGCGATGTGGGCGTCGGACGCGCTTGGAGTGAACGCGCTCTCGCGAGAGATGGCGCACCGCCTACTCGAAGGTCGCGGATCTCGGATACCGGTTCCACATTGGTACCGTGCGCTCACAGCGGCGTGGATGCCGAATGAACTCCGCGAAGCATTTACGCTGCCGTACGGCAAGCGGGAAGAACGTGCCGCGGCGGGTGCGCTGCGCTGGCTGCCGCGTGTTTACAGAGGAATACCGGGCGCTCTCCGGCACGTCGGGCCATATCAGGAGGCGTGTGCGCATCTTCAGGACCGCCGCGTTGGCCTTCTCACCCGCGCGAGCAATCGCTTCTGGATGGGGCAACCCACAATGCTGACCGTTGGCAGGAAGGGAGAAGAACAATGCACACACTGCTAAATGTGCTGGAAGAAGCTGATCGCGCCCGCATTGCAATCGGCCACTTCAACATCTCAGAGTCGGTTTCTTTAACAGCAGTTGCCGCCGCAGCTCGCGAGTTGAATGTGCGGCAACATGCACGGAATGCTCAAAAGCATGATTCGCGGCACAGCAGAAAAGCGACTGAATCTCGCGCGGATCAGGGAACTGAAACAAGCCGTTGGAATCTTTATGACGCTTCACGGAGGATCGGGAACCAACGATGTTGACTTGCGAGAAGCAATTCGATCCGGAATGACGGTGGTTCACATCAATACGGAACTCCGAGTTGTCTGGAGAAAAGCGCTGGAGCAGTCGTTGTCAAAAGATGAAACTGAGGTGGTTCCGTACAAACTGCTTGCAGAACCACTGAGGGCGGTGGAGTCGGTCCCTTAAGGCCATCAGATGCGGTTGATAAGCGACGCCACGTAGGCGGCTCCGAACCCGTTGTCGATGTTGACTACGGTTACATTGGGCGAGCAGGAATTCAACATGCCCAGTAGCGCCGCCACGCCTTGAAAAGACGCTCCGTAGCCGATGCTAGTCGGCACCGCAATTACCGGAACGCCGACCAGTCCGCCGACGACTGACGGCAGCGCACCTTCCATGCCGGCAACGACTATCAGGACGCGTGCAACGGTCAGTCTTTCTTGTTGAGCGAGAAGCCGATGCACTCCTGCGACGCCTACATCAGCAATCAGTTCAACCGCATTGCCCATCAGTTCTGCGGAGATCCTTGCTTCCTCTGCAACGGGCAGGTCGCTTGTGCCGGCGCAGAGGACCAGAACCGTTCCTTTACCAACATTGCGTTCATCCTGACGTAGCGTGACCGTGCGTGCAACCGAGTTATGTATCGCACGTGGATGAGCTGCAAGCACCGCTTGCGCCTTGACATCGTCGACTCGTGTCGCGAGAACATTGCCCCCGAATGCCGCCATATGTGCGAATATTTCCGCGACTTGCTCCGGGGTCTTGCCCTCGCAAAAAATAACCTCCGGCATGCCCGTACGAAGCGCGCGATGATGATCGATTTTCGCGAATCCTAAATCTTCAAAAGGCAATAAACGCAGCTTCTCCGCCGCAGCCCGTGGGCTGGTCTCTCCTGCTTGAACGGCAGTCAGAAGCTCTTCCAGCTTGGTTCTATCCATCTTTATTCGTTTGCGTGACTGCCCGCTGGTTCATTTCGTAGGCACGAAGGGCGGCCTGCATCACCTGTTTCAGCGGGATGTTGTTTTCCTGAGCAAGTTGTTTGCAATCCTCGAATTCCGGTGCTGCGTTTGCGACGGTACCATCGTTCAACTTTGCGACCTTGATGCGCACCGCCCCCCATTCGGTCGCTACTGTAACCAGAGAACGCGCTAGAGCGACCTTGTGGTCTTCACGATAGTGCAGCCCTATGGTGGTCGTCTCTCGAAACAGAATCTTCTGAAGTTCGACTCGCTTCTGGGACGAGCAAAGCACGGAGAGCAAGGTGCCCGTTCTGCCTTTCTTCATCTGTATCGCGGTGCGGATAACGTCCGATGCGCCCGCGGCAATGAGCAGATCAGCAACGTATGCCAATATCTGCGGGCTCGAGTCATCAATCGCGGTCTCAATCACACAGATGCCATCTGCAACTGCTTCGATTTTTTCGCCAATGGACAGGCGCAGCACATTCGGATGATTGTGAAAATTTCTCGACCCGGCGCCATACCCCGTAGCATGCACCGCCATCGCCGGGAAGTCACCAAATTCCGCATTCAAAGCCTGCACCAGTGCTGCGCCCGTGGGAGTCACAAGCTCCTTCGCCGGACCCGAAGAATAGATGGGTGCGCCGCGCAGGAGATCGAGCGTTGCGGGCGCGGGGACGGGAAATGTTCCGTGGGCGCAGTCGACCGTGCCGCCTCCTACGTTGAGTGGCGAACAGATCCACTCATCTACGCCAAGCGCGATGCAGCCTGCAGATGTCGCGACGATGTCGGCAATTGCATCGACGGCGCCGACTTCATGGAAATGAACGTCCTCCACAGGCACATTGTGAACGCGCGCTTCAGATGCGCCCAAGAGTTCAAATGCGCGGATGGCGAGACTGCGCACCGGCTCGTTCAATGCGGACTGCTGAATCATCTGACGTATGGTGGACAAAGATCGCCCGTGACCATGTGGGCGATGTGGCTCATGCGAGTGATTGTGCGGGTGCTGATGTTCGTCCTCGTGCTTGTGCTCGTCCGAATGAGCATGTTCATGGGAATGATCTGCGGGCTGCCCATCCACCAGCACGTCGACTTTCGAAGAATTGATTCCGCTGCGGTCAACTTTACGCAGGCGCAACGTCACGTCCAGATCGAGAGCGTCAACCGCCTGCTGCAACGCTACGAGCGGAACACCGGCATCTACCAGCGCTCCGAGAAACATATCGCCACTGATGCCTGAGAAGCATTCGAGATACGCGATCTTCATATCCTTCAGGTAGTCCGCGCATGCTGAATTGATGCAGGCGAGAGCAGCGCGTTCATCGATCCGCTGCGATAGCCCTCGGTGTCGAGGGCAACATACTTAAAGCCGAGAGCTTTGAAGCAACGCGTGATTTCATCAAACATTGCGAGCGAGAACGCATGCTCCAGTTCCTCACGGGCGATTTCGATGCGGGCAGTGTCGCCATGGTGCCGCACCCGAAATTGTCTGAAGCCGAGCGCATAAAGTGCTTCCTCGCCGTCTTCAATCACGCGCAGCACATCGGCCGTGACCTCGTTGCCATATGCCACACGCGAAGAGAGACACGCAGACGCTGGCTTGTTCCAGATCCGCAGACCTGCCTGGCGGGCAAGGGAACGAACATCTTCCTTCGTCAGGCCAGCGTCGACGAGCGGCGCGAGCACTCCATGCTGCTTTGCTGCGTGTTGGCCAGGACGGAGATCCCCGCGATCATCCAGGTTCATTCCATAAGCGAGATGAGAGAACCCGGTATCTCTTGCTACGCCGCTCATGACGCCAAACAGTTCATCTTTGCAATGAAAGCAACGAGCACCATCGTTTCGAACGTATTCCGGACGCTCAAGCTCACGGGTAGAGACAACACGCAGGGCAAAACCCTGTTCTGCCGCGAAGGAGATGGCGTCTCGCATATGTGAGCGCGAAAGACTCGGCGAGTCCGCCAGCACGGCAAGCATTCGGCCGCCCAGCGCGCGGTGCGCCGCGAACGCGAGGTATGCGGAATCTACCCCGCCGGAATAAGCCACAAGTAAGCCATCCAGCTTGCTGAGCAGTTGCGAGAGTATTTGCTCTTTCTGTTGCAGCATGACTTTCACCAACTGTGATGCGTGTTCGGAGAAATAGTCTGTCAACGGACAGACGTTCTTATGCATAGCATGGGTAGCCGAGGTCAGAGCGGAACCGTTAGCTCGCTGCGCGCTGGAAGATGGATTACGCGGCTGCGATATAACGGGCGAGATCGTTCTGCTCGCTCTTCGATTCGGCGCCAATCGTGAATGCGTCAAGGACGCCTGTACCCAACGCAAATCGAATGGCCTCTGATGGTCGGTCGCGCATGTCGCCTTGACCCAGAATCTTCATTCCGATGATGCCCTTGCCGTCTGCACGCATTTGCTTGATCACCCCAATGACGGTCTCAGGATCGGCATCCATGTGCGAACCGATCGGGTTAAGCCGGACCAGATCAATATCCACCCATGGGGAGGCGGCGGCCGCTCGCAGGGCCTGAATGCTATGACAGGACACCCCGTGAGCACGGATGACGCCCTTCTGCTTGGCCTCAGAGAGAACGTCCATTATGCCGCGGTATCTCGTAGTCCAATCACCCTCGGTGACACAGTGGATCAGGACAATGTCCAGATAGTCCGTGCCCAGCTCACGGCGGAAGCGATCGAGGTCAGAACGCACTCCTGCCGCATCGCGCGTGTCAGTCTTGGTGAGGACAATGACCTTGTCCCGCGGAAGCTGCTTAACGGCAGCAGCGACGTAGGGATGGCTTCCGTAAGAGTCGGCCGAGTCAAAGAGGCGCAGGCCGTTCTCGTGATACCCGTTGAGCAGGAGCGCCACAAAGCTGTTCGTTCCAAGGTGTGTTTGATTTGAGCGGCCACCGAAGCCGATTGTGCCTGTGCCCATCGCCAGGCGACTGGTACGAATGCCGGTGCGGCCGAGGACCACCTCATCGTGAGCGTGGAACTTCCGCTGCGGAGTGGGAACATCGGCAGAATAGATTCCCACAGGCGAGGCTGCCGCAAACCTGCCGCTCAGCCAGGCGGCACCAAGACCCGTCGCACTCCAACGCAGAAAATCTCGTCGCAGCATGGATCGTTCCTTCGCCCACTAGAATACGCCGATCACGCGGCTTGTTGCATTACCTTGTTGCATTACAGCGACGGACCGGCTGTCAGTCCGGCGAGGTCGTCAGCGGTCGCTGGAATCCCTGAAATGGTGTACGGCGCTCGTTCGTCGAGCGCCTGCCGAAGACTGGTGATTGTCTCGTCTTCCACTTTGAGACTCTTCAATCCAGTGACGAGGTCTTCCACGTTGTGAAATCGGATTTTCTCAACGCTGTTGCCTTGCCTTTCCGAGACTTTCGGGAACAAGGAGACAACGTACCCTTCAGATAAATCGCGGCAGACATGAAGGTTGTAGATGGCCATGGCATCGTTGGATGCGGCACGGCCTATTTCGTTTGGCTTCCATTCTGGCTGCGTGGTCGATTGTTCTCATCAAAAAAACGTCTGACGGGGTGCCGCCGACAGTTGCGGTGCGAATGCCAGAACAAAACGAATGAGCCCTTCTCACCCGGAAGCCATCCCGGTGCAGCGACCCGACAGCCACGCTTTGAGGTCCCGCTGGAATGAAACTGCCAAGCTGCTCATGCAGAGGCATCAGCCCCGATCCCTTAACAGATTATCCGCGTCAACCGGGGCTTGTTAACCCTATGTTAACAATCCCATAACCGTGGATTCACATGAGGGCATGTAACTTGCTAGTAAGGCAGTCAACGTCTTGCGGCCAATTGAGAGCGATCGTGAGCTGTTGGAACATCTGACATAAAACGATTTAACCGAGGATATTGGTTGTCGGAGATTCACACTTGAGAGAGGGTAAATGAGACGCAATTTGAACAGTATTGGTTCGTTCGTGATTGTTTCTGCGCTTTCGGCTTGTACGATGTTTGGTCAAAGCGACACGAGCACGACCAAGCCAGTAGCGCATAGCAAGAGTTCCGCGAAGAGAACGAAGAAACCGAAACCTCCGAGCACAGCGGCGCAACTTGATGAAATACGCCGCCAGATGCAAGAACAGCACGGAGAAGTGCAGCAGCTGAAGCAGCAGCTGACCGAGAAAGACACACAGATACAGCAGCTGCAGCAGGCTACGGCAGCGGCGCAGGCAACGGCTCAACAGACTCAGGCTCAATTGCAGGTCCAGGCCGAACAGGCTTCCGCGAGCACACAGGCGGTAACCAGCTTGGAAAGTTCCGTCGCCGATCTCAAAACGAATGCGACGTCGCTAGTCTCGACGGTGCAGGAGGACCAGCAAAAGGTCACTAAGGCCATCGAAAATCCTGAAGTACTCCATTACAAGGGCATAACGTTGAGTCCAGCCGGCAGCTTCATAGCGGCTGAAACTGTGTGGCGTCAGCGGGCCATTGGCGGTGACGTTAATACCCAATTCGCGGGTGACCCTCTCGAGAACACTGAACAGGCTAAGCTGTCGGAGTTCTACGGAAGCGGTCGTCAATCCCGTATCGCAATGTTGGCAGAGGGCAAGACTCCGAACTACACCATGCGCGGCTACTACGAAGCCGATTTTCTGTCGGCCGGTGTGACCTCGAACAACAACCAGAGCAACAGCTACACGCTGCGGCAACGGCAGATCTGGGCTCAGGCAGAACTTAAGAGTGGTTGGACGCTCACCGGCGGTCAAATGTGGTCTCTGGCAACGGAAACCCGCCAAGGTCTAACCAATCGGACTGAGGCTCTGCCGCAAACCATCGACGCGCAATACTCGGCCGGATTTACCTGGGAACGCCAGTACGGCTTTCGTGTCGTGAAGCAATTCGACACCCACCACGTGTGGCTGGGCGCATCGATTGAAAATCCACAGACCTTGAA
>DATMOZ010000070.1:0-3225 GCA_035567995.1 Acidobacteriaceae bacterium | reverse complement strand
AACTCGGGGAAACCTTTTGGTCTCTCGACGTTGACGGAAAAGGCCCAGCCGGCCATGAAGACGCACCCCTAGCAGTGCGTAATCTTCTTCGACTCAATCCCCCGCGTCGCATTCCGCGAGTCAACCACCAGCTGCGAGTGCTCGACCACCTGCGGATAGTTGTACGAAGAATGATCCGTGACGATGACGACGCAGTCGTACGTCGGAATCTCCGATAACGGCACCGACTTCTTATTCAGGTGATATTTGCGCCCCTGGCCCACGGTCGGGAAGAACGGATCGTTGTAGTCCACCATCGCGCCCTCTTCCTGCAGCAGTTCGATGATGGTCAGCGCGGGAGATTCACGCAGATCATCGACGTCCTTCTTATAGGCGAGGCCCAGCAGCAGCACGCGCGCGCCGTTCAGCGCCTTGCGCTGCGTGTTCAGCGCCTTCATCACGGACTGCACAACGTGTGCGGGCATGGCCTCGTTCACTTCGCCGGCAAGCTCGATAAAGCGCGTGTGGAAGTCGAACTCCTTCGCCTTCCAGCTGAGATAGAACGGATCGATGGGAATACAGTGGCCGCCAAGGCCCGGCCCCGGATAGAAGGCCTGGAAGCCGAACGGCTTGGTGGATGCGGCTTCGATCACTTCCCAGATATCGATGCCCATGCGCAGACAGAGCAGCTTAAGCTCGTTCACCAGCGCGATGTTGACGCAGCGATAGATGTTCTCGAGCAGCTTCGTCATCTCCGCCGCTGCGGGGCTGGAGACGCGGACCACGCGATGAAACGCGGTGTTGTAAATCGCCGCAGCCATCGCGGTCGCCTGCGGCTCGATGCCGCCGACGACCTTGGGAATGTCGCGGCGATGCACCTTGGTATTGCCGGGATCTTCGCGCTCCGGCGAGAAGGCGACAAACACTCCCGTGTCGCCATTGCCGCGAACCACCTTCGCCTTGCCGGGAAGCTCGACCGCGGGAACAACGATTTCTTCTGTCGTGCCCGGATAGGTCGTGCTCTCGAGCACCAGCAACTGGCCCGCGTGCAGATGCGGCGCCAGCGCCTGCATAGTCAGCTCGATATAGCTCATGTCAGGTGTATGGTGGTCCGACAGCGGAGTCGGCACCGCGATCAAAATCGCATCCATTTCCGCAATCTCTTTAAAGTCGCTCGTCGCCTTGAAGCCGCTGCTCTGCGCCGCTGCGATGTGGTGCGGTTCGATGCGATGGATGTAGCTGTTTCCGCTGTTCAGCGTGTCGACTTTTTTCCTGTCGATGTCAAAGCCGGTGACGCGAAATTTCTCTTCGCTGAAGAGAAGCGCGAGCGGCAGCCCGACGTAGCCAAGGCCGATGATGCCGATGCGAAGCTCGCGTTTCTCAACGCGCTGAAGCCATTGCTTCACGACTGCGGTTTGTTCTGCTGTTTCTTTAACGACCGTTTCTGCTGCTGCGCTCAAGCGCTCACCTCTGCGTTCAAAATCTCTGCTGCAAATTCCTGCCGGTACCACGCCACGGTGCGCCGCAAACCCTCTTCAAATCCAATTTTGGGGTCATACCCCATCGCCGCTTTTGCCGCGCTGATGTCGGCCAGCGAATTGCGTACATCGCCGTTGCGCGGCGGCCCGTAGAGGGCCGGGCGATCAAAATTCATCAGGCGCTGCAGCACCGCATAGGTCTCGTTCAGCGTGTGGCGTTCGGCACACGCCACGTTGAAGACGCGACCAGCCACTTTCTCTGCGGGTGCATCCAGCGCGCGCAGGTTCGCCTGCACCGCGTTATCGATATAGGTGAAGTCGCGGCCCTGCTCACCATCGCCGAAAATCGTCGGCTGTTCCCCGCGCATCATCTGCAAAATGAACCTCGCCATCACGCCCGAGTATTGCGACGTCGGATCCTGGCGCGGCCCGAAGATATTGAAGTAGCGCAGCGAGACCGTCTCCAGCTTGAAGACTTCCCAGTAGCTGCGCATGTAAAACTCGCCCGTAAGCTTCTGCACCGCATACGGAGAAAGCGGCTCCGGCGTCATCGTCTCGACTCTAGGGAAGCCGGGCTGATTGCCATACGCCGAAGAAGATGCGGCGTAGACGACTCGCTTGACGCCGGAGTTGCGCGCCGCCTCGAGCAGGTTGAAGGTGCCATCGATATTGGTGGTGTGACTGGGGACCGGGTCTTTCACCGAGCGCGGCACGCTGGGCAGTGCGCCCTCGTGAAAGATGAAGTCTACGCCTTTGCACGCGTCTTTCACGGCGGCAGAGTCGCGCAGATCGCCCTCGATGATCTCCATCCGGTCGGCCAGCGGAGCGAGATTCTTTTTCAGGCCGGTTTCGAAATTGTCAAAGCCGCGCACGTGCTCGCCTCGGTCGACGAGCGCTTGCGCCAGGTGAGAACCAATGAATCCGGCGGCGCCGGTGATCAGATAACTGGGCATCTCTATTCAGGATAACAAGTCCTGCTGTTGACTCGCCCACGAATCGCGGCTGTAGGCCAGCCAACACTTACCTGCTTAGCCGCTTACCGCAGCAGCAAAACGCCCGCATAGTTTCTATGCAGGCGTCTGCTTGCCTCTAATCAGTCGACAATTATTGCTTGTCGTACACATCATCTCCGGCCATCGGGTTCCCTGCGGCATCCACGCCTTTAACCGAAGATGTCAACGTTTTCCCGTCTTTTGACACCACCACGTGACGCGTCCTTATTTCTTTCCCGTTCTGCGTAAAGCTATTGTCCCGAGTCGTCGCATTCACGCGCTTCGACGTCACGCCGTCGAACCCGCTACCCTGCCCGACCTTGCCCGCTCCACCCTTTACCGGAACGCTATATTTCACTGCAATCGGAGACCCGTCGGCATTCGCCCCGGTGGCGGTCACCACCAGGTTGTCGCCGTCCTGAACAATCACCAGGGTTATATCTTTCGGCGGAGCGCCGGTCGTGTATTTCGTTTTCGCTGGGTTGAGCTTCCATGTTCCTACAACTGCATCGGAAGCAAAAACAGGAATCGCAAATGTGAGCAATGCCAGAATGAAAAAGATCTTGCGCATCGTGCTAATCACCTCGTGGCCGTGAAATCTACTCCTCGTCCCATGCAGATTGCAACAGCCTTCCTTGCGCAGGCCATTCGAACGCTCTGAGTGTTCGCCTCGGTGAGCAGGATGGTAGCGTTAGTGGAACTTTCCGATGAGGACTACGCCATGCATCTAGTTCGTTGCTGCACTGCGGTCATAGCCTGCTGTATTGCGCTTCCAA
>DATMOZ010000069.1:0-4812 GCA_035567995.1 Acidobacteriaceae bacterium | reverse complement strand
CAGCGGTAAGGTGCTGCTTGATGGCACCGACATTACCGGCATGGAAGAAGATGACCTGGCGCAGTTGCGTGGCAAGAAGCTCGGCTTTGTTTTTCAGTCGTATCAACTGGTGCCGACCCTGACCGCATTTGAAAATGTTCTCTTGCCGCACGAACTGAACGGTGAGGGAGACGGGCGTGGCCGAGCACAGGAGCTGCTGGAACGAGTTGGCCTGAACGGCCGGGAGCATCACTATCCGGTGCAACTATCTGGGGGAGAGCAGCAGCGCGTGGCGCTGGCGCGCGCGTTTATTATGCAGCCGCCGATCATTCTGGCGGATGAGCCGACCGGCAATCTCGATTCAGTGAATGGCGGCCATGTGCTGGAACTGCTGCTGGAACTGAACCGCAGTGCGGGCACTACGCTCGTGCTGGTCACGCATGACGAGGCCGTGGCGGCGTATGCCGACCGGCGCATCACTTTACGGGACGGCGTGGTGATGGCGGACACGCTGGTTGAGCAGGAGGCGAGCGTTTGAGCACGTCCACGTTCCCGTGGAAGTCTGCCGCAAAGATCGCGTGGCGGGACATGCGCGCTTCGCGAGCCAAGTTTCTGTTTGTAACGATGGCGGTGGCGATCGGCGTCGGTGCGCTTACCGGCATTCGTGGTTCGAGCGAAGCATTCAAGCGCACGCTGCTGCTTCGTGCCCGCACCATTATGGCGGCGGACTTGGCGGCGCGATTTTTTGACCAGCCGAACGCGATGCAGGAACAGCAATTGGCCGCGCTGGAGACGGAGGGCGTTGCAGAGACGCGCGTGACTGAACTGGTGTCGATGGCTTCGGCGACGAACCATGATCCTTTGCTGATTTCGCTGAAGGCCGTAGACACGGCCGCGTACCCGTTTTACGGGAGGGTGGACATCAACCCCGCCGGCGAGCTTCGTGACGTGCTGCGGGATGACACGGCCGTCGTTGCGGACGATCTGCTGGTGCGCATGGGTGTTGCGGTCGGTGACACGCTGCGAATCGGGCAGGGAAGCTTTCGCATCGCTGGCGTGCTGGTGAATGAGCCGGATCGGCTTTCGGCCTCGATGACGCTGGGTCCGCGTGTGCTGATCACGCAGAAGGCGCTTGCCGCGACAGGATTGCTGCAGCCCGGCAGCCGTGCGGGCGAGCACATTCTATTTCGCCTGCCGCCGACCGGAGTGGTCGATGAGTTTAAGAGAGAAGTTGAAATCATCCTGCCTGAAGCGCAGGTTACTGATTATCGCGAGACGAATCCGGCGCTTACGCAAGGGCTTGAGCGATCAACCAGCCTGTTGAGTCTGGTCAGCCTGGTCGCGCTGGTGCTTGGCGCAATTGGCGTTGCGATGGCGATGCGCGCGCACATCGAGCAACGCGTGGACACGATCGCGATCATGAAATCTATTGGAGCGCGCTCGCGTCAGGTAATGCGCATTTACATTCTGCAGACTCTGCTGCTGGGGACGTTGGGCGGGCTGCTGGGAGTGGCGCTTGGCGCCGCGGTTGAGCGTATCTTTCCCTACCTGCTGCGCAAGCTCATCCCGCTGCAGGTGACGTATGACTTTCCGCTTCACGCAATTGGCATCGGGCTCGCGGTTGGAATTCTTACGACTCTTCTGTTCACGCTGCCGCCGCTGCTTGATATACGCAAGGTGCGTCCGAGCCTGATATTGCGGCGAAGCGTGGCGGAACCGGAAGATGCATCGGCGAGAGGCTTGTGGCGTCGCATCGCGGGAGCGCGTCTGCAAATCGGGGCGGTTCTGTTGATTCTCGCGGGGCTGGGAATTATTGCTGCGACGCTCAGCGATTCTCGGATTGTCGGTCGCTGGTTTACGGTTGCTCTGGTGGGGTGCTCGTCGTCTTGCTGTCGCTGGCGCGCTTTGTGTTGTGGTTGCTGCGCAGAATGCTTTCGGCGACGCGCTCCAGGCTGCCTTCGACGATTCGTCATGGGCTGGCGAATCTATACAGGCCGGGCAATCAATCTGCGACGGTGCTGGCTGCGCTGGGAACGGGCATCATGCTGGTGACGACGGTCTTCCTGATGCAGAGGGCGATTGTGCGCGAACTTGGCGACAGTTCCTCGCCGAATCTGCCGAATGTCTTTCTGATCGACATCAGCGCCCGTGAGGTCGCGGGCGTGACTCAGTTGATGCAGCACCAGCCCGGCGTCCGTGGTCAGGTCGAGACGGTGCCGGTTGTGGTTGCGCGGCTGGCCGCGATCAACGGCACTCCGCTCAACCAGTTGGCGTTCAAGGACTATCCGAAGCGCTTTCTGCAGTCTGTTTCGGTGAGCTACGCGGATGCGCAGCCGACGGGCCTGAAGACGATCACCGGAAAATGGTGGCCGAAGGGAGAGCCGAAGGCGGAACTCAGCGTAGGCTCGCGTACGGCAGCGCGCATACATGTCCGCGTTGGAAACACGATGACGTTCAGCGCAGGCGGAAAGCAGATTGAAGCTCGCATCGTAGCGACGCACACGACGGATGGGCAACATGTCTTCAGCCGGTCGGAGTTCATCGTTACTCCAGCGGCGCTAGAAGGAGTGAACCCGGTCTGGTACGGTGCAGTGCATATCGAACCGCGACAGGTCGGAGCGGCACAGCGCGCACTCTTTGCGCAATATCCGACGGTGACGGTTATCAATCTTGCGGATGCATTTCAGACGCTGCGCGGCGTCGTCGACCAGATCGCGATGCTGATTCGGTTTCTTGCGTCGTTCTCAATCGTTGCTGGTTGCATCATTCTTGCGTCGAGTATCGCGAGCACCCGTTTTCGTCGCGTGCGCGAGGTGGTTGTGATGAAAACGCTGGGCGCGACGCGGCGGCGGATCGCGGCTGTGTTCAGTGTGGAGTTTCTGCTGATGGGCACAGTCGCCGGAACGGTGGGCGTCATTTTTGCCAACCTGCTTGCGAGGGTGCTGCTGCACAAGCTTGAGGCGGGATTCCGCATCGAGTGGCTGGCGTCAGTCGTCGCGATCGCGGGTACCGCAGCAATCGCAACGCTGAGCGGATGGCTGGCGAGCTATCGCATGTTGGGTCAGAAGCCGCTTGAAGTTCTGCGCGAAGAGTGAGCGTGTGACGGCGGAGAATTGACCCGGGAAGCGGTCGCCGATACACTGAAAAACGGAGCGGCGCAACGCTGCTTCGCTAGAGCAGGAGCGCGTGTTGCCCCCTCGTTCAATGGTAGGACAGTCGGCTCTGAACCGATCAATCGGGGTTCGAATCCCTGGGGGGCAACCAGGTTTTACTCACTCAATGGCGCGACGCGAGCTTTTTGCGGCCTGGTTGTGGGTGTCTCGATGCAACGTTCTGAGACGCGGACGGGATTCGCGCACTGGCCGGCGGCCGCCCTGGTGAAAGCGCGATAGAGGCGGTTCACATCCACCTGGCCCTTGCGCAGTTCCCGGTCAATTGCGGCGTGCATTGCTGACAACAGCTCAGGCCGTAGTTCGTTGAGAACTTTTTCTATATAGATGTACGGCACTCATCCTCCGCCGCCTGACTTTCAGGCGCCTCTGCTTTTAATTCATTTTTGATCGACGCGCTCCCAGCACGAGCAATCCGATACCGCCGGCGATTGCAACCACGCCGAGGACAGGCGGCAGCGGGACGGTGTGGCTCTCTTTATGGGTGATCTGCAGCGGACCGGCATCGACCACCTTCTTGTTGGTGGTGTAGGTGATGCCCTGATAGACAAGAGCGACTGCGCCAAGAATGATGAGCAGAACCCCGCCGAGCGATAGACCTTTCATCTGAATCCCCCTTTTTATATGCACAGAGCGTGCTTCAACGCAGGAGTGTTGCGGTGCGTAAGAAGTCGAATGTACCACTCCTCGAAGCTTCGACGCCGGTGAGACGCCTCTGATGAATGACGACGGTGTCGAGATACCAGAGAGGCAGCGCGGGCAGATCTTCGGCGAGAATGCGCTGTACCGTGACGTAATCCTGACGTCGCGCAGGCTGATCATAGATTGCGCCTGCGCGTTCAACCAGCGTGTCGAGTGCAGGGTTTGTGTAGTGCCCGCGGTTCGCGCCTTTTGGAGGAAAGCTGGATGAGGCGAAGGCGTAGCGGAATATATCGGGGTCTTCGTTACCTCCGAGCCAGCGCAGTCCGTACATCTGGAAGGCGCCATGCGTGATGTCTGCGTAGAAGGTCGCGAACTCAAAGCTACGGATGTCGAGCGCGATTCCGATTTGCCTCAACTGCTGCTGCAGAATCGCTGCCAGCAATCGCGAGCTCTCATCGGTCGAAGTCTTGAGGGAGATGTGGAAGCGCACCCCGTCGGCACCGGTGTGATATCCAGCATTGTCGAGCAGGGCGCGGGCCTGGGGGGGATCGAATGACAGTGCACCGGCAGCGTCTGAATATGCCCAATGGCCGCGGGGCAGCAGGCTATGTGCGGGCTGTGCGGTATCTCGCCACAGCGCGTGAATGATCGCGTTGCGGTCAATGGCAAGCGCGATTGCGCGGCGCACGCGTGCATCTTTCAAAATGGGGTCTGTCAGGTTGAAGGTTAGATATTGCACCGGAGTCCCCGGAGCACGCTCGATTGCCAACTGCGGGTCATTGCGCAGCGAGTAGATCATGTCCGCGGTAAGCGCGTTGACCGCAACGTCAGCAGAGCCCTTGCGCAGTTCAAGCGCGCGGGTGATTGCGTCTGGAACGACAGAGAAGCGTACGCGTGCGATCTGTGGAGCGGCCTGCCAGCTTACGGCGTTCCGCTCGATTACGACTTCTTTGTCGATCTGCTGGCTGACGAAGCGGAAGGGCCCGCTGCCAATGGGGTGCTGTTGAAAGTCGCGCCCGCT
>DATMOZ010000068.1:0-7259 GCA_035567995.1 Acidobacteriaceae bacterium | reverse complement strand
GCGTCGCGCAGGGCGACGACTTCAGCGTGAGCGGTCGGGTCGCTTAGGCGAATTACGCTGTTCTGACCGCGGCTGATGATTTGGCCGGCGTGCACCACGACGGCACCGATGGGAACTTCGCCGGCTTCGCCAGCTGCCTTCGCCTCAGACAGCGCGGCTCGCATAAATTGCCCGTCTTGCTCGTCTTGCTTATCGCGCTCGTTGGGGGCGATGGCCACGGCTACACAGCCGGCTGCTGTTGCGTCATGCAATGCAGCGTTCCGAGGCCCCAGACCATGTCGAGTGAATGGATGCCGACGATTTTTCTGCCCGGGAACGCGTCTGCGAGAGTGTTGAGCGCTACGCGGTCGTTTGGGTCGTTGAAGGTAGGCACGAGAACAATTTCGTTGGCGATGTAGAAGTTCGCGTAGCTGGCGGGCAGGCGCTGTCCTTCGAAGACAACGGGCGCAGGTAAGGGTAGCTCGATGATGCGGAAAGGCTGGCCGTTGTGGTCGCGCGCAGTGCGCAGGCGCTCTAGATTTTCCTGGAGAGGCTGGCAGTTTTCATCGCTGGTATTGCGTTCGACTGCGGTCACGATGGTATTCGCGCTCACAAAGCGGGAGATGTCGTCGACGTGTCCATGCGTGTCATCGCCGGCGATGCCGCGATCCAACCAGATAACCTGCTCGATTCCGAGGTAATCGCGGAATGCCTGCTCGAGTTGCTCGCGCGTGATTCCGGGATTGCGCTGTTGCACGTGGGACAGCAGGCATTCTTCCGTTGTGAGGAGCACCCCGGCTCCGTTGATGTCTATGCTGCCGCCTTCGAGCACGACACGATGGTCGCCGATGTGCGGCGTCCATTCCGGAACTTCAAGCAGGCTGGCAGCTTGTTGCGGCAACGCATCATCAAGCTGCCAGTCGTCATATTTTGCCCAAGCATTGAACTTCCAATTTGTAACCGCCAGGGGAGCGAGTTCGCTATTCGTAACTGTAGGAGTTACAAATATGGGGCCAGAGTCGCGCGTCCACACGCGGTTTGTAGGCCATGGATGGAAATGAACGCGGTCGATCGCGGCGCCGGTACGCTTGAGAATATTGCGAACGCGCTTCGCCGCGGCAGCGTCCTGCACAAGGATGTGCACGTCTTCGACCTGCGAAAGATGGCGGACTATGTCTGCGTATACCCACGGAATCGGTTGAAATTTGCCGGGCCAATCTTGGGGATTGTGCGGCCATGCGAGCCAGGTTGCCGCGTGGCGGTCCCACTCGGCCGGCATTCTGTAACCGAGCTGGCGCGGGGTGGCGTCGTTCATTTGCCGGTACGCCATTTATTTTTCGTCCAGAAAGCGGCTCGTGATGGGGGTGTATGCGTCGATGCGGCGATCGCGAAGAAATGGCCAGTTGCGGCGTGTTTCTTCTATCAGCTTCAGATCGACGTCGCCGATGAGAATTTCTTCTTTGTCGTGCGAAGCTTGCGCGATGACGCGGCCGAATGGATCAGCGATAAACGAGCCGCCCCAAAATTCGAGGCCGTCGCCTTCGATGCGGTTTCCACGGACATCTCCATTTTCGTGACCGACTCGATTCACGGCGCCGACAAAAACTCCATTGGCGATGGCGTGGGAGCGCTGTATCGTCTGCCATGCGTCATATTGAGCAATGCCGAACTCGGCTTTTTCTGCGGGGTGCCAGCCGATGGCTGTCGGGTAGAACAGGACGTTTGCGCCCTTGAGCGCTGTGATGCGCGCACCCTCGGGGTACCACTGATCCCAGCAGACGAGCACTCCAACATCGCCTGCAGCCAGCTTCCAGTTGCGAAAGCCGATGTCGCCCGGCGTGAAGTAATACTTTTCGTAGTAGAGCGGGTCATCGGGAATGTGCATCTTGCGATAGACGCCAGCAACGGTGCCGTCCTGTTCAAGGATGGCTGCCGTGTTGTGATACAGGCCAGGGGCGCGACGCTCAAAAAGAGAAGCGACGACGGCGACGTTTTCCTCGCGCGCTACGGCGGTGAGCCGGTCGGTGGAAGGACCGGGGATGCTCTCCGCAATGTCAAACAGGGCTGTGTCCTCGCGCTGGCAGAAATACTGGGCACGAAACAACTCGGGCAGGCATACGACCTGAGCGCCTTGGCGTGCCGCTTCGCGGACGCGATCAGCGGCCTTGTCAAGATTCGCATCGGGATCGGGCGAGCACGACATTTGTACCAGCGCGATGCGGAATGAGTTTTTTGCGTTCGACATGTTTCTCCAAGTGAAAAGGCGCGAGCAATGAGCCCGCGCCTATCGAGTTGCGAGCCGGCTATTCGAAAATAAGAATCGCTGCAGCGATGGTGGTCGTCCACAAACCGCGCTTATCTCCGACGGCCGATTGCGTGACGTTTGCGGTGCGGACAATTTTGTTTGAGAAGCGGTAGATCTCTTTCTTCTCGTCCCAGCTTTTGTCGGGGTCGAACTCAACATCGAGCGTTGTCGCAAGCATCTCAGCAGCTAGTTCTTCTGCGTAATCGCCGGCCTGCTCTTCGGTCTCGCCGAAGCTATGGTGCTCGCTCAAGTATCCATAGGTGTTGCGATCTGTAGGAATCGCTACGCCGATGCTCGACACGACGAGGCGATGTGGCTCGCGCGTGGAATTCTCCGCGACGACGGCGAAGACAACTTCGCCGGGTTCAAGAAACTTCAGGCCTTCTTTGCGAGTAATCAACTTGGCGTTGGGCGGAAAGATGGATGAGACGCGAACCAGGTTCTGCGCGGCGATGCCGGCATCGCGTAATGCCAGCTCAAATGATGTGAGACGTTCCTTATGTTTGCCGACGCCTTTCGTAAAGAAAAGACGCTTCGGAACCATGCTATTGCCCAACGGACTTCCTCCAAGCGTGCGGGACGCACAATATAAAAACTAACATACGGAGCCTTGCGGTATCGGACGCGCAGGCATTGATTTTCACGCAGCTTTCACAGGTTAGATTGCCGACGCGAGGTTTGCGGTGCAACGAATATAGTTCGCTGCGTTGCTGTGTTATGTGGCGAGGTTTGTCACCAGTTCATAGAACAGATTTGCAGGTCGTACAAGAGAAAAGGCCGGCATGCGCCGGCCTTATGTTTCCCGCGCTCACGCTATACGAGCGAGCCGCTGGCAGCCTGCTGTTCGGCCAAGGGGCCGATTAGCGGGATGAGCCACTTGCGGCCTTGAAACGCATTGATGAGCGCGATCACCCAGATGATGAAAAAGAAGAGTCCTGCCAGTGGCCAAATAATCCATCCGACGAAGGGGACGAAGTGTATTCCGACATTCACGATGAACCAGGCCACTGCGAGAAAGAGCGATTGGAAACAGTGGAAGCGGACGAAGGGATCTCTACGGTACGGATCGATGCACAGGAAAATGATTGCCGGAATGATGGTGATGTACGCCAGTCCTCCAGCCACGTTGGGCGTCAGCCCGCCGGCCTGTGGTGTGGGTGTTGTACTCATGATTGTCGCCTCGTTCTTAAATAGCAGTTTTGACCGCGTGGTCAGAATCATCCGCCGAACGCGCGGGTTACGCCAGCAAAATCTTTGGGTTATGCCGCGACAATTGCCACTGGAATTCTGCGGATGATAGCCTTTCATTTCGCCCTGAATCGCACTTTCTTCCACGGAGCACCCTCATAACATGCAAAGCAGTTACAACGGATTGCCGCTACCAGCAGGCGGCGAAGCCGTCGAGTATGCCGACGGAAAGTATCGCGTTCCTGATCATCCAATCATTCCTTTCATTGAGGGGGATGGCACCGGGCGCGACATATGGCGCGCGTCGCAGCGAGTGTTCGACGCGGCCGTCAACAAGGCGTATGGCGACAAGCGCGAGGTGAAGTGGTTTGAGATCTTCGCGGGTGAGAAAGCCTATCGGCAATTCAAGAACTGGCTTCCAGACGACTCAGTGAACGCGGCGCGTGACCTTCGCGTGTCGATCAAGGGTCCGCTGACGACTCCGGTCGGCGGCGGCATTCGATCGTTGAATGTGGCGCTGCGGCAGACGCTCGATCTGTACGCGTGTGTGCGGCCGGTCAAGTATTACGACGGTGTCCCGAGTCCGGTGAAGCACCCTGAGAAGTTGAACGTCGTCATCTACCGCGAAAACACGGAAGACATTTATGCGGGAATCGAGTTCCGCGAAGGAACGCCGGAAGCGAAGAAATTCATCGACTTCGTCAACGATGACATGCTCAAGGGGACGAAAAAGCGCATTCGTCAAGATTCTGGAGTCGGTGTAAAACCGATTTCGATTACCGGCTCAAAGCGGCTTGTGCGCTTTGCGATTAAGGGCGCGCTGGAGCAGGGCCGCAAGACGGTGACGCTGGTACACAAAGGCAATATTCAGAAATTTACCGAGGGCGCGTTTCGCGAGTGGGGATATGAAGTTGCGACGCAGGAGTTTCGCGACAACGTCGTCACTGAGCGTGAGAGCTGGATTCTCGGCAATCTGGAAGCGAACCCTTCGCTGACAATCGAGCAGAATGCGTTATTGATTGAGCCGGGGCTGGAATTTGCTTCGGATGATTTCCGTAAGCAGGTCTACGAAGAAGTGAAGCATGTGATTGAAAGCATCAGCGGATCGCATGGTGGCGGAAAGTGGAAACAGAAGATTCTGATCAATGACCGCATCGCGGATTCAATTTTTCAGCAAGTGATCATCCGGCCTGAGGATTACAGCGTGCTAGCGACGACGAACCTGAATGGCGACTACATCTCTGACGCCTGCGCGGCGCAGGTCGGCGGACTGGGTATTGCGCCAGGGGCGAACATTGGCGATGGCTACGCGGTGTTTGAGGCGACGCACGGCACTGCTCCGAAATATGCGGACAAGGATGTGATTAATCCGGGATCTGTGATTTTGTCTGGAGTAATGCTGTTTGACTTTCTCGGCTGGTCAGAGGCGGCGCGGCTGATTGAGACGTCGATGGAGCGGACGATCCGGGACAAGAAAGTGACGTATGACTTCGAGCGGCAGATGCCAGGCGCGACGAAGGTTAAGACCAGCGAATTCGCAACACACATGATCGAGCGCATGAAGTAGTCTTGCGCGGCATCGACACTCTAGAAGGGAACGAAGGAGAACAATGCGTAAGAAAGTAAGTATCGTCGGAGCCGGTAACGTCGGCGCAACCGCAGCCCACTGGATCGCGGCGAAGGAACTCGCAGACATCGTCTTGATTGATGTGCAGGAGGGCATGCCGCAAGGCAAGGCGCTTGATTTGCTGCAGGCGATGCCGATTGAGAAGCGCGACGTACACATCATCGGCACCAACGATTACGAGGACACCGCGAATTCAGACATCGTAGTGATCACTGCGGGAATTCCGCGTAAGCCGGGGATGAGCCGCGATGATTTGCTGAATACGAATTACAAGATCATGTCGGATGTTGTCGGCAAGGTGGTTGCAAATTCGCCGGATTGCATTCTGATCGTTGTTTCGAATCCGCTGGATGCGATGGCGCAAGCCGCCTATAAGCAGTCGAAGTTCAACCGCGAGCGCGTGATAGGAATGGCCGGCGTGCTCGATTCTGCGCGCTTCCGTACTTTCATCGCGGAAGAGCTGAAAGTTTCGGTCGAGAATGTGACGGCGTTTGTACTGGGTGGACATGGAGACACAATGGTTCCGTTGCCGCGGTACTCGACGGTTGCGGGCATTCCGATCACGGAGTTGATCGAGCCGACGCGCCTGGCGGCGATTGTGCAGCGCACTCGCGACGGCGGCGCTGAGATTGTGAAGTATCTAAAGACTGGGAGCGCTTTCTACGCTCCGTCGGCGGCGGCCGTTGAAATGGTCGAGGCGATCCTGAAGGACAAGAAGAAGATTCTGCCTTGCGCTGCTTATTTGCAGGGCGAATATGGGATTGATGGGCTGTATGTCGGCGTGCCGTGCAAGCTTGGTTCGCGGGGGCTCGAGCAGATCATTGAGATCAAGCTGACGCCCGAAGAAGAAGCAGGCTTGAAGAAGAGCGCTGAGGCGGTGAAGGAACTTTGCGCGGTGATCGGGGTCTAGTGGCCTCTGTGGGGTATTAAGTTGATGTGGAGGTCCGAAAGTACAAAAGCCCGGTGCGAGCCGGGCTCTTGTTTTGGGTGGGTCTTGTCAAGCAGGGGCACCCTAAAAGCAGATCCTTCGACGGGCCTACCCCATCGCTTGCGCGACGGGGCCCCAAAGCGCCCTGCTCAGGATGACAACCTCTAATCTTTTTGCCGCCGTAAGTAGCTCTTGTTTCGCTGTAAGGTTACGCGACGCGTTCGATGACCACGTTGTTGAGGGTGACCGGCTTATTGGGCTTGTCCTGGCTGTTGCGGGGGACGTTTGAGATCTTGTCGACGATGCTTTCGCCTTCGACGACCTCGCCGAAGATGGTGTGCTTGCCGGTCAGCCACGTGGTTGGCGCGACGGTAATGAAGAACTGGGAGCCGTTCGTGTTTGGTCCCGCATTCGCCATAGCAAGTTTGTAGGCCTTGTCGAATTTGTGCGGTGAGCCCTTGGTTTCGTCTTCGAAGCGATAGCCGGGTCCGCCCATGCCGGTTCCGGCCGGGTCGCCGCCCTGGATCATGAACTGCGGAATGACGCGGTGAAAGATGGTTCCGTCGTAGAGCTTGTTCTTGCTCTTTGCGTTGGTGACGGGATGCGTCCAGTCGCGTGTGCCTTCGGCGAGTTCAATGAAGTTCGCGACGGTCTTGGGAGCGTCCTTTTCGAACAAACGAACGACAATTTTTCCTTCGCTCGTGTTGAAGACCGCGTATGTGCCTGGGGTGAGTGCCATGTGTGACTCCTTTGGTTGCAAATAGAAACTATTCGTTGCGTGGAGAAGGTTTTGCAGGATCCGTTGCTGCTGCGGGGGCCGGTTCTTTGGCGGGTATTGGTTCGCCTTCACGGACAACTGTAACCTTCTTCAGGACGACAGGCGTTAGCGGCTTGTCGTCAGCGTTGCGCTCGACGCGCGCGATGCTGGCGACGACCAGAACGCTGGATGGGTCGCACTGCCCGAAGATGGTGTAGTGCTGGCTGAGCGATGGATACGGCGCTTCGGTGACAAAGAACTGGGACCCGTTTGTGTTCGGGCCGGAGTTTGCCATGGCGAGGCGGCCGGGCACGTCGAAGTTCAAGCCGGACGTGAATTCATCGTTGAAGTAGTAGCCCGGGTCGCCTGTTCCGGTGGCTGTCGGGTCGCCACCCTGAATCATGAAGCCGGGAATGACGCGGTGAAATGTTGTGCCGTCGTAGTAGCGTTTTTTGGTCTTCGCGCCAGTGACGGG
>DATMOZ010000067.1:0-3274 GCA_035567995.1 Acidobacteriaceae bacterium | reverse complement strand
CGCTGTCTTCTCAGGCGGGCGAGAAGGTCAGTGTTCGCGTGACGGCAGCGGGTTTCGCGGATGAATCGACGGTGGTGGGCGTGCCCGCTGGTGCGCCAGATTTCACGGTCAGGTTGCGGCTGCGGCCTGCCGGGGAACTGACGCAGCTTACTGTAACGGCGAACCGCATTCCCCTGGCGGCGGATGCCAGTGCGAGCAGTACAGTGGATTTGTCACAGCAACAGTTACAAAATACTCCGGTGCTGACGCTCGACGACAAGTTGCGCCAGGTTCCGGGATTCGAACTATTTCGCCGGTCCAGTTCGCTGGTTGCCAATCCGACGACGCAGGGAATTTCTTTGCGCGGGCTGGGCTCGACCGCGGCCAGCCGGACGCTGCTGATCAACGATCTTGTGCCGATTAATGATCCTTTTGGCGGATGGATTCACTGGAATGAAATACCGGCGCTGGCTGTCGACAGGGTGGAAATTGCACGCGGTGGCGGCTCTGACCTCTACGGGTCGAGCGCCATCGGCGGCGTTGTCAACCTGGTGACCGAGCGTCCGCAGGCGGCCCCGCAACGATTTGGATTCAACGGTGGATACGGTGGTGAAAACACGCCGTTCGGAGATGGGCTGTGGACCGGTAGTGCGCATAAGTTCAGCGCGTTGGTAGCGGCCAGCATTTTGCGCACTGACGGTTACATACTCGTCGCTCCGTCGCAGCGCGGACCGGTAGATATACCGAGCAACGTCCACTATCAAAGCGGACGGGTTGAACTCGTGCAGGCACTTGCGCCGACGGCGACAGTTTTTGTGCGTGGGAATGTCTACAACGAAGCGCGCAGTAACGGGACCAGACTCCAGACGAACGCAACGCGTCTTTGGCGCTACGCTGCCGGCGCAGATTTCAGCCCCGGCGCAGCAGGTGCATTTGCGGTACGTTTTTACGGCACCGACGAGGGCTACCGGCAGAGTTTCTCATCTATCTCGCCCGGCCGCATCACAGAACGTCTCACGCGGCTGCAGCGCACGCCCGCGCAGGAATTCGGGTTGGCAGCGCAGTGGAGCAGATCGCTGGGCCCCCACTGGACGTTGCTCGCCGGCGCCGACACCCGCGACGTGCGTGGCACCGATCGTGAAGTGCCGATTGTGCAGGGAGCGGCGGCGGGAGTATCCGATACCTCCGCGCGACAACGCGAGACCGGGGGTTACGGCGAGGCACTGTTTGAGTCGGGCCCGTGGTCCGTTGCGCTTTCTGCTCGTGGAGACCGGTTCTCGAACCTCGACACAGTGCGGACGATCGTCGATAGCAAGGGCGGCAAGATCATCACGAGCATCCCGAATCGCAGTGAAAATGTCGGCGATCCGCGGCTCGGTGTTGTACGGCGCCTCGGTGCGAATGTTGCGCTGTCCGCGTCTGCGTTTCGCGCCTTCCGTTCCGCGACGCTAAATGAGCTGTACAGGACCGGCCAAGTCGGGCAGGAGATTACTCTGCCGAATGCGGACCTCATGAGCGAGCGCGCGACGGGTGCTGAAGGCGGAGTGCTTTTTCAACTGCCTGTCCATAACACTGCCCTGAGGGCGAGTTACTTTTTTACCGAGGTCAATCGCCCCATCACTGCGTTGACGCTTTCTGTGACGCCGACGCAAATCATAAAGCAGCGCGAAAACCTCGGCCAGTTGCAGAGCCAGGGTGTATCGCTGGATTTCGATTCGCGGCCCGTGAACTGGCTGATGCTCACGGGCGGGTATCAATATGCGCATGCGACCGTGACTCAGTTCAAGCCGCAGCCGGCGCTGGTTGGCAATTGGCTGCCGCAGGTGCCACGAAATACGGCCACCGCGAAGTTGATGCTAAATAAAAACGCGTGGGGAACGTTTGTCTTTTCAGCCCGCACCAGTGGTCGCCAGTTCGACGACGACCAGAATCTATTTCTGCTGCATAGTTTTTTCAGATTCGACATCTACGCGGAACACGACTTCGGCCACCACGTACAGGTCTATGGAATGTTCGACAACATTACCAACCGCGTGATCGAGGTCGGCCGCACGCCTTCGTTGACCCTGGCCCAACCGCGGGTTGCGGCCATCGGTGTTCGAGTCTTTGGCGGAGGCGGCTAGAACGCGCGCTACCGCCCGCTCTTTTTTGCCTCGCCCTTATCGCCGACGTAGCTGACGCGCCAGATTGAGTTCGACCCATCATCGGTGACGTACAGCGCGCCATCGTTTCCAAATGTCACGCCGACCGGCCTGCCCCAGACTTTGCCGTCATTTGTAACAAAGCCGGTTACAAAATCTTCATAGCTGCCGTCTTTTGCATGTCCGTCCTGCATTGGAACGCGGATTACCTCATAGCCGCTGCGCTTCGCCCGGTTCCAGGAGCCGTGTTCCGCCGCGAAAATGTCGCCATGGTATTCGCTGGGAAATTTAGAGTTCTCGTCGAACGTCATCTCCAGTGAAGCATCGTGCGGTTGCAGCAGTACATCGGGGGTGATCACTTTCGACTTCAACTCAGGGTGCTTGCCGGCATGACGAGGGTCCTGATTCGGGCCCATGTAGTACCACGGCCAGCCGTAGAATCCGCCATCCTCGAAATGGGTAATGTAATCGGGCACCAGGTTGTCGCCCAGGTTATCGCGCTCATTCACCGAGCCCCACAGCTGACCGGTCGTGGGATTTACGGCGATGCCGACGGCATTGCGCACGCCCCACACATAGACCTTTACGAACTTGCCATCTGGGGTGAATTCCAGCACATCTGCGCGGTGAAATTCAGCCTGATTGCCGTCAGTGTCGTCAACGTTCGACCGCGAGCCGACGGAGACCCACATCCGCGAGCCGTCTTTCGAAAACGCAACGTCGCGCGTCCAGTGACCGCCGCCACGCAGCCTGCCACCGCCGGGAATCGTCGGGACGACGACTTCCACCTTGCCCCGCGCTTCCGTATCGCCGTTTTGGTAGGGGAAGCGAACGACGGCGTCCGTGTTTCCGACGTAGACCCACTTTGGGTTCGGCCCAAGGGGATAGAACGCGATGCCGAATGGCTGATTCAAGCCAGATGCGAAGACGTGCACTTCGCGCGCCTTGCCGTCGGGGGTAACGCCACGGAATACCTTGATCTTGTTGGTCTGGCTTTCGGCGAGAAACAGGTCTCCATTAGGCGCGGTGCGGATAAGGCGGGGATTATCGAGTCCGGTCGCGTACTGCTCCACTTTGAAGCCGGGCAAGGTCTTCGGCCATGCATCGGCCGGCCGCGCAATATGTTCCGGCCCGTTGTCTACGGCTTCTGTCGC
>DATMOZ010000066.1:0-2348 GCA_035567995.1 Acidobacteriaceae bacterium | reverse complement strand
ATCCGCTGTCGGAAACGGTTTACTCGTTAGTTGTTCCAGCAACCGCGAACATTGCGCATGCCGCGCGTGCAGGTGTGCGATTTCAGATTGAGTGGATTGGAATTCAGGCGAGAGGCGTTGTGCGGTCGTTTGCAAGGGGCTAGGAACCTCCTGTGCTCTAACGGACTATCACGCTAACACAATGGCCCAGACTAGCCAAACTGTGGAAACGTGGAAATTTTCCATGCACCATCAAAGGTGCAATCGCAACATCCGCGCGTCTTCATCAGGACGGCGGTAATACTTTGTCCGTATCGCGGTCTGCTCAAATCCGGCTGCTTCATAAAGCTCTTGGGCCGCGGTATTCGATTCGCGTACTTCTGCCCGTAACTCGACTGCACCCTCTGAGCGCGCCCAATCGCAGACGCTTTGCAGCAGTGCGGTTCCAATTCCCGTACGCGCGGCCCAGGGCGCGACGGCTATGTTTTCCAGCTCGCAGTCCGTCGCATAGCCCGTGATTGAGACTGCCCGCGTGACTGCGAACCCGACGATTTCACCGGCACGCTCCCCCACCAGTAACGCACGCTTGGGCTGCGCGTTCACCGCGGCCGATACAATCGCGGCGTAGGTGGCGCGCTCCCAGTGTGCCGCGTTCCCAGCTTGTTGTTCGATCTTAAATACCTGATCGAGATCTGCATCAGTCGCGTAGCGAATAGAGATTGCGTCGCTCATTAACGATGTGCAGCCTCAGCCGAACCCGGCTTTGCAAATATTTCCGCATCTGAGCGACGCAGGTAATTGGCATCGAGCGTCAACGGATCAGCGAAGTCGCCGGCTTCCGCAGAACGGATGGCAAATGCCAGCGCGTCAATCGCGGTGGGTAAACTGCGCATCGATGGATGCAGCGGCGAGAGCAACTCGAAGACACCTCGCTCGAGGGTAAACAACGGTACCCCGGACTCCGGTTCCGCCAGTAGCTGGTCCTTCTTGATCAGAGCTTCGCGCAGCACAACGGCCCCGTGGGCGCGATACTGCCCGAAAAAGAGCTCGCCTCGCCCGGCGTCGAGTGCCACTCGCACCTCGTCGTGCTCAGAGATCGACGCAGCACATAGCGCCAGTCGAGACACCGCGACTAACTTTGCGTTCGTCGTTTCCCCCCAGGCTTTTGCGGTGCTCAGTCCGATTCGGATTCCTGTGAAAGAGCCTGGACCGCATACAACTGCAAGCACTTTAACCGCCGAAAGCGAGATACCCGCCTCGCGCAACAACCTGTCGGCCGCCGGCACCAACCGCGCCGAGTAGGAGCGACCAGCAAGCTCGGCGAAATAAACAGAACGACCATCGCCGAGCGCCACTCCACCCGACGCGCCGGCCGTGTCAATCGCGAGCGTCCACATTAAGCGCCGCGCACCGCATCCTGACAAATCTCGAGCAGCACTCCCCCGGTGCTTTCAGGATGCACAAAAAAATAAAGATGGCCGCCGGCTCCCGTCTTAATTTCTTCACTAACGAGACGGGCTCCATGAGTCTTCAACTGCTTGAACGTGGCGGCGATATCGTCAACATGCAGCGCAACGTGATGAAGACCTTCGCCACGCTTTGCGATGAATCGTCCGATGACAGAATCCACGCTGGTCGCCTCAAGCAGCTCGATTCGGCTTTCGCCAACAGGAATCATGGCTGTGTGAACCTGCTCACCAGCGACCGTTTCTTCGTGTTGAACTCGCATTCCGAGCGATTCGTAGAATTTCCTCGCCGTGTCGATGCTTTTTACCGCGATACCGAGATGGTCAATCCGGTCCATTCATTTCTCCTGCCCGTGGCCAGCCCACGCATTTTGTAACAGTCGCGGTATCAACTCATAAGGGTCTTCATCGCCCCGGCTAACTGTTGCGGCATGTTGTGCAAATACTTCTGCATCAAGACCATGCATTGCCAGGCGACGAATCAACTCTTCACGCGCCATGTCGCTCATCCGCTTTTGCCACGCCAGGGCACGGCGACGCTGCAAGTCACCACTTTCGCTGAGCCACGCAGAGAATCTGTCGGTCGTTTTCAACAGCGAAGAAATTCCCTCTCCCGTGGTCGCGATCGTCTTCACGACGGGGGCGACCCATTCCGAGTGCGAAGACGCGAGCGATTGCATCGCGCGTATCTCGCGCTCGACGCGATCTGCTCCATCTCGGTCGCTCTTATTGATCACGAAAATGTCGGCGATCTCCATCAAGCCAGCCTTGATGCTCTGAACATCGTCACCCATGCCCGGCACCAGCACGACGACTGTCACATCGGCCACCCGCATGACATCCACTTCGTCCTGACCGACGCCGACAGTCTCCAGCAGAATCGTATCTTTCCCGCTGGCCTCC
>DATMOZ010000065.1:0-2850 GCA_035567995.1 Acidobacteriaceae bacterium | reverse complement strand
CCTGCTAGTGGCTGCGGCGCGGTATCAAGTCTTTTAGACTCCTCCTCATGACCGAGGAACTCGATGTTCTCAGAATAATCAGCGAGCGCCTGCGCGCAGCCGATGTTCCCTTCATGTTGACGGGCTCATTTGCGCTTGGGTACTACGGCAAGCCGCGCATGACCCGCGATCTCGATTTTGTCGTGGCGCTGATGGAACGGCACGTCGACGCTCTTGTGAGTGCATTCTCTACGGACTTCTACATCGATGAGGATGCCGCGCGTTCTGCGATCAAGGCGCAGCGAATGTTCAATCTCATGCATCTGGATAGCGCGATCAAAGTTGATTTGATCGTACGGAAGAATTCGGAGTACCGGCACGCAGAGTTTGAGCGCCGCAAGTCGGTGGAGTTTGCCGGAATATCGACGTGGATTACGAGCCGCGAAGACCTGATCCTTTCAAAGCTTGTTTGGGCACGCGACACGGGCTCGGAGATGCAACTGCGCGACGTCCGCACGCTGATCGACGAATCCGTTGATTGGCCCTATCTGAGAGACTGGGCCGCGAAGTTGGGCATCGCCGCCAAACTGGATGAGCTCTCCAAGTGAACGATACCTCACCCGAAATGGACAAAATGGTCGCCGAGCGCTACAAGCTCATGACGCCGGATCAGCGCATGAGAATCGCCTCCTCGATGTTCGAGACGGCGCGAGCCATCATCGAGTCTTCGCTGCCTCTCAACCTGACACGGCGAGAGAGACGCCTTGCGTTCGCTAAGAGGTTGTACGCCGATGAACTGCCCGATGCAGCGTTGCAAGCATTTGCCGATTGGCATGTACGCGAGGAGCTCGATGAGACGGTTCGCATCCTAGATCGAGGAGCCAGAGGCGATTGAGGATACGACCGGCGACGCGATGGTTGCCGGCCGGGTTTGCGCGGATGGCCTACACGTTGCCGACCGTACTACAATTCGCGCAGATGCGTTTGCAAGCTCGAACAATAGTCCGTTGACGGAGGGTTCCCGAAATGAAATCGTCTTCTTTCCGCCGCTGCGCGCGATTCGCGTTCCTGACTCTTTCGCTAACCACATCTACCGCTCCCATGTTGGCCATGGGCGCACCAGCTCCTGGCACCGAGGTCACCGCCCCGCAAATGATCGACGCTTTCGAAGGCACCTTCGGCGTACATCCGGGCCAGCGCAGGAACCACATCAAAGGCACGTGCGCGGTAGGCGAGTTTGTTGGGACTTCTGACGCGGCCGCCCTCAGTCGCTCGATACTGTTTTCGGGAAAAACGATTCCAGTAATCGCTCGCTTCTCGCTCGGAGGAGGAAATCCTGAAGTACCTGATGCGGCGCCCGCTCCGCGCGGCATGGCCCTTGAGTTCCATCTTCCCGGTGGCGCCTTGCAGCACATCACCATGATCAACGTGCCGATTTTCGCCGCATCCTCACCGGCCTCTTTCCGCGATGCCATCGTCGCCGCGAGGCCGGATCCCCAGACGGGCAAGCCCGACCCGGAGAAGCTGAAGGCCTATGCAACCACCCATCCCGACGCGATGGCTCTGACTGAGCTGTCGAGCCACCACACTCCGACGGCGAACTACTATCAGACCACCTTTTTCAGCATTCACACGTTCAAGTTCATCGATGCGAAGGGTACCGAGCACCTGGTGAAGTGGCGCTTCATCCCGCGCGACGGCACGAAAGAGATGACCGCTGCGGAAATGAAGGCGGCGCCCCACGACTTTCTAGAGAAGAATCTAATCGAGCGCACTCGCAAAGGGCCAGCGGTGTGGGACATGATCGTCTTCGTCGGCGAGCCCGGTGACCCGCAGGACAACCCGACGTTGGCCTGGCCGGAGACCCGCAAGCATTTCACCGCGGGCACCCTCACCATCACCCAGGCGACGCCGCAACAGAAGGGCATGGCCTGTGAGCCGATCAACTTCGACCCCTTGGTAATGGCTGATGGCATCGCTCCGACCAACGACCCCGTCTTGCTGTTTCGCTCCCCGGCCTACGGGGTCTCGTTCGGGAAACGCCTGTCCGGTCAGTGAGGCGCCGAAGAGCAGGCGTTGCCTCTAACGGCAGCAGTGAGTCGATGGCGGAAATTTGCAGCGCCTGATCCGCTTCCCGCCGCTCACCAAAAATGTAGTGCCGACTTTCGGCACAACCCATTGATTTATTTACCCACCACCGGCGATTCTGCGCAAGTTAGGCTAGCAGCGCCACCACGGGCGGCGCTGGCGATCTCACGTTGAGCAGGCTGTAGACGACGCCGACCAGGAGACCGGCGCCGATGGACAAAACATAGACGCGCATCTTGGCCATCCTGCAGGGGCGCGTCACGCCGCCTGTCGACCTGCGGCCAATTCTTTTACCGCCTCGGTTCTCAGCGGCTTGCCACCAATGCCCCATTCGCCGCTATTGACCTCATAAATCTTCACCCATGTCGCGCCGCGCAAGTTTTCACCTGCAATTGAAACTATGGCATCGGTCAGCTTTTGAATGACCAGCTTTTTTTGCTCGGCGTTGAGCACATCTTTGACCAGATGGACATCGATCTGTGACATTGCATTGCCTCCAATGTGGGCCTCGCTGTAAGACGAGGAATGCTGAGATATGCACAGTGCGACTTACGCCGCTTGCAGCGGCGGCAGCACCCTATGCCCGGTGCGCTGCGGCGCCTTGTCGAGGAACACGTCGAGCAGCTCGGGATAGGTGAAGCGGGAGAAGCTTTCCGATTCGACCGAGGTGATGGTGGTCGGGATCTTGAACACCTTCGCTGCCTTGGCGAGGGCCACGACGTTGTTCTTCAGCGTCTGCCGGTCGATGGACTGCACCCCGAATGCCATCTGCGGCTGATGATC
>DATMOZ010000064.1:0-14541 GCA_035567995.1 Acidobacteriaceae bacterium | reverse complement strand
TTAGGGAGCCGCCGTGGTGGTTTCAACCTGTGATTTGTGCAGGGCGACTCAGGAAAAGAAGTGTGAACCGACTAGCACGCCGTTAGCGTCTAACGCCCCATGAACAAGAAGCTGCTCGGTAACTCCGATCTCTATCTGTCTCCGATTGGTCTCGGTACATGGGCGATTGGTGGAGGTGGTCTCGCATCTTCGTGGGGACCGCAGGACGACAACGATTCGATTGCCGCGATCCATCGCGCGATTGATCTGGGGATGAACTGGATCGATACGGCCCCTGTGTATGGCTTGGGACATGCAGAGGAGATTGTTGCGAAGGCTGTGAAGACCCCTTCACTGAAGCCCTATATTTTCACCAAATGCTCGCGAACCTGGAATGAAAAGCACGAGACAGGGAACAACCTCAAACAAATCCGTCGCGAGATCGAAGAGAGCCTGCGACGCTTGCAGGTCGACACCATTGACCTCTACCAGATGCACTGGCCGAAGCCGGAAGAAGAGATCGAAGAAGGCTGGAGCGTCATGACCGACCTGCAGAAGGAAGGCAAAGTTCGCTGGATTGGTGTCTCCAACTTCGAGGTGGCACACATGGAGCGTGTCATGAGGATTGCGCCGATCACTTCGAACCAACCGCCGTATTCGATGATCAATTGCAATATCGAAAGCGAGATTTTGCCGTTCTGCCAGCAACATCACATCGGTACGATCAACTACGCACCGATGCAGTCCGGACTGCTGACGGGGCGAATGACGAAGGAGCGAGTCGCCAACTTTCCTGAAGATGATTTTCGCAAGCGCGCCAGGAACTATCAGGAGCCATTACTTTCACGTAACCTCGCGTGGGCAGAGTTCCTTAAGACAGTAGGTGCGCGCCAAGGCGTGTCGGCCGGAGTTATCGCGATCGCATGGACGCTGCACAACCCCGGCATCACTGCGGCGATTGTGGGCGGACGCAATGCGGAGCAGGTCGGTGGCGTAGCTCCAGCCTTGAACTTCCGCCTCTCCGATGCTGAATACAAAGAGATCAACGCTTACATCGCGTCACACCCATAAGTTGTCAGGAGAGGCTCCGTCGGACAAGAGCCAGGCCAGATTCGGGGTGGTTAGCTTCCTGCCGACGAGTCGGGCCTTCCGTGAAGGCTAATTCACATCGGGCCAGGAATCACAGGACCTTGGGTTTTTCCACATCCAATGTAACCTTTTAAGAATCCAAATACAAGTTACGTTAATCTGTTTATCTGTAAACGTAGCTATGGACGTTCGGTGGTTACCGAATTCAACAGGCGTGCGGCCCGGGGGTTCTCTCCGACAGCGTAGTCGCAGACTCGCGAAACATACTTACATCTGTGTAGGAAATTGACTTTTGAAAGAGGGACTTTCATGACAAATTTTAGCCGTATTACAAAGATCGGTCTTCTAATTTTCGGGTTGCTGGTTCTGCCTTCGGCCTCCTGGGCGCAGAAGTGTCCGCCAGCCGCCGAAAAAATTGCTCAGGCTTATGGCATCGACTCGTTCGGGCAAATTGATGCGGTCCGCTCCACCTTCAACATAGATTTTCCCGGACTCAAAGTCTCTCAGAGCTGGATCTGGGAGCCCAAAACCGACCGGGTCACCTACGAGGGAAAAGACAAGGCAGGCAATCCGGTGAAGATTACCTACCTGCGCTCTCAGCTCAGCAGCCAGCCTGACAACGTGAAGAATGAAATCGACCCGAGTTTCAACAACAATCAGTATTGGCTGTTCCTTCCTTTCCATGCCTGCTGGGACACCGCCGCCAAGGTCGAAGATACTGGCATGCACAAACTGCCGATCGGCGCGGGTTCCGCCAGGCGTGTCGTTGTGACATATCCGGCCGATGGCGGCGGCTACACGCCCGGTGACACTTGGGAAATGTACGTCGGCCCTGACAACCGGGTGCAGCAACTTCTCTGGCGCCGGGGCCCCGGGAAGCCGAGTATTGTCAAAATTGTTAACGCGAAGTGGCTGGATTACAAGAAGGCTGGCCCTATCGTTTTCTCCTTGGACCACCGCGGCACAGGCGACGGCAAGCCTCTGCGGATTTTCTTTACGGATGTGGCGGTTAAGCTGGCAGGTTCGGATAAGTGGGTGAACGCCCAGTAAGCATCGGATCGGCTTGAGGTAACGCTCGAAGTCGACAACTAAGAAACCGGGAGTTCATATGTTCAGGTATGTCGCCACCATCCTTGTCGGGATCTTGCTGCCAGCGCCCCTCGTGGCGGGAATCACGCCGTTTCCGGCCAGCTTTCACACGCAAATGGTTCCGACGAACGGCACCAGCCTCTACGTCCGAGTCGGCGGCAAAGGTCCGGCCGTGGTGCTGTTGCATGGCTTCGGCTTTACGGGTGATATGTGGGCCCCCCTGGCAATTGTTCTGGCCAAGGACCATACCGTGATCGTCCCCGACCTGCGCGGCATGGGTATGTCCGATCATCCGGATACCGGCTACACCAAGAAGAACCAGGCGGCCGACATTGCCGGCGTCATGGATGCACTCAAGGTCCAGAAGGCAGACCTGGTCACACATGACATCGGTAATATGGTCGGCTATGCGTTGGCTGCTCAATATCCGGACCGGGTCACGCGCTGGGTGGTGATCGATGCACCGCTGCCCGGAATCGGCGATTGGGACAACATCGTTCGCAGCCCGGTGCTGTGGCACTTCGATTTCCGGGGTCCTGACGAAGAGCGTCTGGTGCAGGGCCGGGAGCGCATCTACCTCGATCGCTTCTGGAACGAGTTGTCCGGAGACCCCAAGGGGATCGATGAAGATACCCGGCAGTACTTTGCTGCCCTGTACGCACGGCCGCAGGCGATGCACGATGCCTTCGAGCAATTTGGGACACTCCGCCAGGACGCCGCCGACAACAAGGCGTTGCTCGCCAAGGGCGGCAAGATCACCATGCCGGTGTTTGCCATCGGTGCCGAGAAGTTTTTCGGCAAGAACATGGCCGATCATATGCAATTCGCGGCCAGCAACGTCACGGGCGGGATAGTGCCCAACTCCGGGCACTGGATCATGGAGGAGAATCCACAGGCCACCATCAAGTTGGTTACAGATTTCCTCGCCAAGTAGGCTTGGGCTTCAGATAATCTGACCGTCGTGCAGGCCACTTGGTTTTGCTACCAAGGCAAATGAAATTGCTGTTCCGGTGCGGGAGTAGATGCAGAGGGATGTTTGCATCTTTTGGCAATGACTGCGAGGTCGCACTGCCTCGCACCAACAAGGAGTTAACTATGAGCAAAAATATTGAGGGAAAAGTCGTCGTCATCACGGGTGCGAGCAGCGGTCTCGGTGAGAGCACGGCTCGCTATCTTGCAAAGCTGGGCGCAACGGTCGTTTTGGGAGCGCGGCGCAAGGATCGTCTGGACGCGGTAGTGAAGGACATTGAAGCCGATGGAGGTAAGGCCCTCGCGGTGCGCGCCGACGTCACGAAGCGAGCCGACGTTGAAGGTCTTGTGCAGAAGGCCATCGACATGTACGGCAAGATCGACGTGTTGGTGAATAATGCGGGCCTGATGCCGATCGCTCCGGTCGCTCTGCTCAAAGTCGC
Source organism: Acidobacteriaceae bacterium (assembly GCA_035567995.1). Lineage (GTDB taxonomy): Bacteria > Acidobacteriota > Terriglobia > Terriglobales > Acidobacteriaceae > JBBPYY01. The sequence goes on along the minus strand of DATMOZ010000064.1, from coordinate 10,972 downwards.
CGAGTGGGAACGGATGATCGACGTCAATCTCAAGGGAGTGCTCTATGGCATCGCTGCAGCTCTGCCCCACATGCAGAAGCAGAAGAGCGGCCATATCATTAACATCTCTTCGGTCGCCGGCATCAAGGTGTTTGCACCCGGCGGCGCTGTTTATAGCGCCACCAAGTTTGCAGTCCATGCACTGACCGAGGGTCTGCGTATCGAGACCCGCGCCGACAAGATTCGATGCACATTAATTTCTCCTGGAGCGGTTGACTCTGAACTTAAAGAAGGCAGTTCCGACGAAGCATCGTCTAAGGGGCTCAAAGAGTTCTACAAAATGGCCATTCCATCTGAGTCCATCGCTCGAGCGATTGCCTATGCCATTGAACAGCCGGCCGATGTTGAAATTGGCGACATTGTCATCCGCCCAACCGTACAGGAGTTCTGACTGTAACTGAGTTGGAAGGGTGAGCGCGCTTCGCGGCGACTGATGCCAAGGTATCGACCGATACCATCGTCCGATGAGTCGCCAATGAAGAAGCTGTCCCAATCCCAGAGCGTATTTTTGTAATAGCCTGCGGGCGTGAGGTTATCGCGTGGAATGCAGCCCACATCTCTCATTGATCTGTGCTTGCGTTGACCGGTGCTTGCATTGATCGGTGCTTACGGCACGCACGCTAATGCGCCGCAGTCTGCGGCAACACGAGCAACATACAATTCTCATGCTTGACCTCGCATTGCAACATATCGAGCGCGAGCATGTTCCAGCCGACAAACCCGGCGAAGTGGCCGCCAGGCGAGTCCTCCGCTGTGGGAGCTAGCCCCATCCCGGTGTCGCCATCGTAGTTCTCGTGCATAGAGCCCGAAGTAGCGATATCGCGCTCCAGCATCTGTGCGATGGTGACTGCAATCCAATGCGCTTCCGGCACAAAGCCGTAGCGCCGCAATGCGATCCAGTTGAGATAGTTCGCGTTGATCCAGACCGGGCCCTGCCAGTTGGAATAGGGATTGATGATCGGCTTGTTATTAAAGTCTGGATCCTGCTTCGAGAGGCTGCGAAATCCATGGGGCGATCGCATCTCATCCGGGTTGAGCAGATGGCGGCTGATCATCGCGCGCGCCTCATTGCGAGACAGCAGGTTCTCGGTAAGAGGCGTGAAGTTCGAATAGCTCATACGCTTTATCCATGCGCCGGTGTCGCGACGACGGTTCCAGAACATAGCATCTTGCGGCGACCACAGCGTCTTAAGCATCGCGGTCTTCAGTTTTTCCGCCCTTTGCAGGTATTTCTGAGCGGCATCGGCATGTCCCAGATGACCGGCGATGGCGGCCATTGCGAGGTCCTCGCGCAACACGAAGACGGACGCATCCACGGCGAGAATGGCGTTCCGGTCTTTGGGATCGTTGCTGAGCGCAACATTGTTATCCGCGCCCGACTGCATCGCATTCTCCCAGAAATAGACGCCCCATCGCGGGTCGAATTGCGTGCGCTGTCGGTAACTGTCTACGCGCTGCAAAGTATCCCAGACCGGCGCGATCCACGTGTAGTCGTGCAGGCGCTCAGATGCCAGGTAGGCGCCCTGCGCGAGAAAAGGTTTGATAGCAAACCTGCCGACGATGGGATGCACCACGGGGAGCGGTCCCTTCGGAGTAATACTTCCCGCCACATAGCCTGAGCCATCGACAAAGCCGGCGAAGTTCAATACCCACCACTTGAGGTACTTCGCGTCGGCCGCGTTCTGGTTGGCCCAATGCGCGCCAATGAAGAAGCTGTCCCAATCCCAGAGCGTATTCTTGTAATAGCCTGCGGGCGTGAGATTATCGCGTGGAATGCGGGCGGTCGCGGGTTCGATGGTCTGCGGCGCAAGGCGCGAGATATCGGCAGAAAAGTTGGATAACAGAGTTGCATCGTCCGGCCCGCTCGCGGCAGGAAGGGTGTCAACGATGCAGAAACAAAAGAGCACACCTACGAACCGGAATCGGGCCGACCTTCGCATCGCGGCAGTTTAGCGAACCTCAATGTTCCAGGCCAGCGCAACTGGCTGACTCGAAGATAACGTCCCGCTCAGAAAGTTCCGCTCCTATTTCCACACAATCGCGCCGAGACGAAACAGAAATCTACGCTTCACCTCGAAATCGCATCCCGTATTTCCGATCAACCGCTTCAACTCCCCACGCGTGTACGAGCGGCGCACTGAGACCGGACCATCGTGTCGCGAAATACGGCTTGCATCCACCAGTGCGCGCAACCTTGCGAGCAAATAATTTGTCCGCTCGCGCTCCAAATCATTCACCACAACCGCGACCTTCGCGACTCGCAGCGCCTCACGAAAAAACAGAGCGGCCTGTTGCTCATCCAGATGATGCAGAAACAGGCAGCTTGACACGACATCGACGCTTTCATCCGGCAGAGGAATCCGCAGCGCATCGCCATGCAGTAGCGCAGGCGCGGGCAACTCGCGGTCCCATTCGCCGTTAATAGGAAGATGCTGCGCGCTGCGATCCAGCAGCGTCAGCTTCAGCTTCGTTCCTCGACGCATCAGCGCTTTAGCTGCACTCTGCAAAACATCGGCGCGGCCCGATGCAACTTCAAGAATATGCATCTCACGGCTCTGCATTCGCTCTGACACCTGCTGCAACAGCAGCCTGTGCGTTCGGTTGCCGCCGAACCAGCGGTTTATTTGTCGCAGCGACTTAAGCGAAGCGGCGACTTCCCCTGGCGTCCCAAGATCGGCATCCAGCAGTTCCTCTTCAATCACACGATCCATACCAAGCCAGTTTAGTAGTTGTGCATCACACTCAGCCACATCACTTCCGTCCTCATCAATCGTCCCATCTGCGATAGCATCACTTTCGTGCCCCCATTGCTCGAAGTGCGCAACCTCAACATCGCGTTCCGCAGCGACACCGGCGAGCGTCCTGTCGTGCGCGATGTAAATATCTCCATCGCGGAAGGCGAAGTCTTCGGTCTCGTCGGCGAATCCGGATCAGGAAAATCCGTTACATCTCTGGCGATCCTCCGCCTGCTTGGTCCGAATGCTCGCGTCGAGGGCAACATTGCTTTCGACGGCACGGAACTCCTCACGCTTCCCGAAGACGCAATGCGGCAACGTCGCGGCCGCGACATCGCGATGATCTTTCAGGAGCCGATGACCGCGCTGAATCCAGTCATGCGTGTCGGCAGACAGATCGCCGAAGCCGTCACCACGCATGAGCGCGGCATCTCTCGAGTCGCAATCAACCAGCGCGTTGCCGAAGTACTCGATGCCGTCGCGCTGCCCGTCGCGCGTTCGCGTGATTACCCGCATCAGTTCTCCGGCGGACAACGCCAGCGCATCATGATCGCCATGGCCCTCGTCAATCGCCCGCGCCTGCTCATCGCCGATGAGCCGACCACCGCGCTCGATGTCACCGTTCAGGCACAGGTTCTCGACCTGCTCGCTTCTTTGCGCGAACGGTACAAGCTCGCCATGCTCTTCATTTCGCATGACCTCGCCGTCGTCGGCGAAGTGGCGCAGCGCGTCGCGGTCATGCGTTACGGTCAAATTCTCGAGTGCGGCACCCGCGATCAGATTTTCGGCAGGCCGCAGCACGCTTACACCCGCAGCCTGCTCGGAGCGGTGCCCACACTGACAACGCCGCGCGACCGCCCACTCGCAACCGTCGGCATTGAGAGCAGCAATGCCGCAACCGCGCTGCGCGAAATCGCGCAAGGCCACTTTGTCCGCACACCGCTCTAGCTCGCATGCCAGGTAACTCTCCTGCCGCAGCCTCAGCCGTAGTATCCTCGGCGGGGATTTCAAAGAACGATGCGCGCCCTCATTCTCTCTGACATTCACGCCAATATCGATGCTCTCGAAGCGGTCCTCGCAGCGGCGCCTGCCTACGATGTCGTGTGGAACCTGGGAGACATCGTCGGATACGGCGCAGCCCCCAACGAAGTTATCGAGCGCATCCGCGGCCTCGGCGGCATCTTTGTTCGTGGCAATCACGACCGCGCATGCAGCGGAACGCGCAGCTTCGACGACTTCAGCTCCATCGCCGGACGTGCCGCTAAATGGACACGCAGCGTTCTGACCCCGGAAAACTCCGCATGGCTGCAAACATTATCGAAGGGTCCAGTGACCACGGAAAGCCCGCTGGTCACCTGCGTCCATGGCTCCCTGCTGGATGAAGATCAATACGTAGTATCGATGCGCGACGCATGGCTTGCGATGAAGGACTCCGCGTCCCACATCACATTCTTCGGCCACACCCATGTGCAGGGAGGCTTCGCTGCCAGTGTGAAAGAGTGGCAAAATGTCCAGCCGCGCTTTCCCTCATCTAGAGGATTGCAGGAGGTAACGATCGCGATCGAAGAGGACCGCCGCTATCTGCTCAACCCCGGCTCCGTCGGACAGCCGCGCGACTACGATCCGCGCGCTGCATTCGCCATCTACGACGACGCAGCGCAGCTCGTCTCGTTCTATCGCGTCGACTACGATGTGCGACTCGCACAGATGCGCATCCTCCGCGCCAATCTCCCCGAGCGTCTCGCGCAACGCCTGCTCGAGGGCCGCTGAGTCTTTGCCTCAGCCGCCCGCTGCATCACCGCTGCAAAAACAAAAAGGCCCGGCATCGCTGCCAGGCCTTGCACAAAAAACGGAAAACTTAAGCGCCAGCCTCTTCGGCATTCACGGTGACCTTCACGTGCGCGGTCACTTCGCGATGCAGGCGCACCGGAATATGGAACTCGCCAAGCTGCTTCAATGGCTCATCCAGTTGCACCTTGCGGCGGTCGATGTGGAATCCCTTCGCTTCGATCGCCTGCGCGATGTCCGTGGCAGTCACCGAACCGAAAAGATGGTTTTCCGCGCCGGTCTTGCGTGTGAACTCGAGCGAAACATTCTCAAGCTGCTTCAACAGCTCCCCTGCCTCACCCTTTTCCTTCGCAGACTTGCGCACAGCCGAGCTCTTCATCTGCTCGATCACAACCTTATTGGCCGCGGTTGCAGCGATGGCCAGCTTCTTGGGCAGCAGAAAATTGCGCCCATAGCCCTCCGCTACCTTCACCACGTCGCCGCGGTGTCCGAGCGTTTCTACGTCTTCCTTCAGAATTACTTCCATTGCAAACTCTCCCGATCTTTTCTCACCCGCGGCGCGTCGGGCGCAGCGGCGAAGTAGTCGAACCTGGTTTATTGGCGCGTTTAGTGGCGTGCCGCAAATGGCAGCAGCGCGATATTGCGTGCCTGTTTGATCGAGTGCGTCAGCGCGCGTTGATGGCGCGTGCAAACCCCGGTCAAGCGGCGGGGAACAATCTTCCCGCGCTCGGCCACAAACTGCTGCAGCAGACGAACGTCACGATACGGAATCGCGTCGATCTTCTCCACGCAGAACTTGCAGACCTTCTTGCGACGGAAAAATTTGCGCCCGCCAGGACCACCCGGTCCACCCGGACGCGGTCCGCGACGGTCACCGCCCGGCCCCGATGAAGATGAGTGACCACCCGACGAATGACCGCCGGAAGAGTGGCCGCCCGAGGAGTAGCCGCTCGATGATTGACCTGACGATTGACCTGATGAGTGACTTGATGCGTGACCGCTCGAATGCGAGCTGCCGGTGCTGCCTGAACCTGTGCTGCCTGGTGTTACGTTCTCTTCAGCCATTACGAAACTTCCTTTCAAATCTTTCACGTTGCTGGGCGGCGACAATCTCGTGCCGCAATTCTCGTTCTCGCGACTTCGTTCCCAATATCTTGTTACGGACGCGGGCTAAGCGCTCGCGGCCGCAGGCTCTTCGGTAGCAGCCGCAGCTGGCGCCGGCGGAACAGGCGCCTCAGTCGCTGGCGTACCCTCCGTTGCAGCCGCAGTGGCCACAGCCTGCTGCGCACTCAACTTCGGATGCGCCGCGCGCTTCGCTTTCACCTTATCGATCCGCTTCTGCTCCAGGTCCATGCGGACCGTAATGAACTTGATCACCGGCTCAAGCACGCGAAGGCGGCGTTCGACCTCGGCCACCAGCTTGCCGTCGGCCTCAATCGTCAGCAGCACATACAGGCCGTCGGAAAACTTCTTGACCAGATACGCCAGCTTGCGGCGGCCCAGCTTCTCGACCGACTTCACCGTGCCGTGGGCGCCCGTAATGGTCGCCTCGATGCCGGCAATCAATTTGTCCAGGTCCTCGTCCGTCTGGTCCGGCCGGACAATAAACATCACTTCGTAAGTACGATTCATCTTTGTGTCTGTTGCCATATCTGCTCTCTTCTCTCCGCGCGGCCCTTAATTGCCACTGCGGCTGTTACAAATTTTGCTCACGTCCTGCAATTTGTTACTCCGTCTTTTCATCACGACGGTTAAACCGGTTCATCGCGGCGCTCGCACCTTCTTTGAGCACCACCTCGACCGCCTCTGCAACCCGGTCGAGCACTTCGTCCAGCACCGCCAGTTCCTTCCTGCGAAACGGCGTCAATACAAAATCCGCACTGCGCCTGCGCACCCCGCTCGCCGCCTCAGCATCCTCCGGCGAAACGCCTATGCGCACCCGCAACCACTCATCGCTACCCAGCGCACCAGAGACTGACTTCGCTCCGTTGTGCCCCGCCGAACTGCCGCGCTCGCGTAACCTCACCGCGCCCAGCGGCAAATCCACCTCGTCATAAAGCACGATGATGTCTCGCAGCGGATCAATCTCCAGGTCCTCAGCCAGCTGCACTATCGCGATGCCGCTCAGGTTCATGTATGTCTCCGGCTTCGCCAGCACCACGTCAAACCCGGCCAGTTTGGCCGTTGCCGTCAGTGCCCTGTTCCGCCGGTTCGCCACCGTCACGCCGCATCGTTCCGCGATGCGATCGATGGCCAGAAACCCCGCATTGTGCGGCGTGAATTGATACTCGATGCCCGGATTCCCCAGACCGACTACCAACTTCACGCCGCTCGTCCCGTTTTCCAATATGCCCGCCAAGCGTTACTTCTTGGCGTCCTTCTTCGCTTCAGGCGCAGCAGCCGCAGCAGCACCCTCCGTTTCCTGCTTGCCCTTCTTCACTACTTCAGGCTCAGCCGGAGCAGCAGCAACATCCACCACTTCCGCCGGAGCTTCTTCCTTGATTGCGATTACGTGCACCACGGTCGCGTCTTCGTCGGTCAGGAACTGCAGCTTGCCGGCATGCGGCAGGTCCTTCACGCGCAGCGTATCGTGCATGTGCATCTCTGAAACATCCAGCGTGATCGCCGAGGGAATATCTCCTGGCAGGCACTCGATTTCCACTTCGCGCAGAACCTGGTCCATGATGCCGCCTTCGATCTTCACGCCGACCGGAATGCCCTGCAGAACGATTGGCACCTCGACCTTGATCGGCTTGTCCATCGCAATGCGCTTCAGATCGATGTGAAGCAGCGTGCCCTTGATCGGCTCGTGCTGCCAGTCGACGATCATCGCCTTCGTCTTTGCCGCCGACCCGGAAATCTCAAGATCGAAAATCGTATTGTGGCCACTCTCTGAATACAGAATCCGCTGGATCTGCTTAGGGTCCACCGCTAGCGCAATCGAATCCAGCTTCGCGCCATAAACCACCGCCGGAATCTTGCCCGCTTGACGCACGCGTCGCGCCGCATTCTTGGTGAACTTACCCTCGCGCGGCGTCGCCGTTACCACTTCATTGCTGATCATCTTTTACTTTCCTTTCGGGCACGGTGTTGAGCACCGCTCCCTTTCTGCTTAGTTGAACAGCGTCGAAACGCTGGTCTCCATGTGAACGCTCTCAATCGCGCGGCCCAACAGCCCCGCAATCGACAACACCTTGATCTTTGAGAGGCGCTGCCCCTCCTGATTCAGCGGAATGGTGTTTGTCACCACCAGCTGCTCGATCTTCGAATTCGCAATGCGCTCTATCGCCGGCCCGCTCAGCACCGGATGTGTCGCGCACGCATATACCTTGCTTGCGCCCTGTGCCAGCAGCGCATCCACCGTCTTCACCAGCGTTCCCGCCGTGTCGACAATGTCGTCCAGAATCAAACACGTCCGGCCCGCTACATCGCCGATCACGTGCATCACTTCCGCAACGTTCAACTCCGTTCGCCGCTTATCCACAATCGCCAGCGGCGCTTCCATCTTCTTGGCGAAGAAGCGTGCTCGCTCCACGCCACCCGCGTCCGGCGAAACCACCGTAAGGTTCGGCAACGCCATCTCGCGGTAGTGCCCCACCAGTACCGGCGACGCAAATAGATGGTCGACCGGAATATTGAAGAACCCCTGAATCTGCGCCGCATGCAGATCCACCAGCAACGCGCGATTCGCGCCGGCCGTGGTCAGCAGGTCAGCAACCAGCTTCGACGAAATAGCCACGCGCGGACGGTCTTTCCTGTCCTGCCGCGCATATCCGTAATACGGCATCACCACCGTGATGCGGCCCGCGCTCGCACGTTTGAGCGCGTCAATCATAATCAGCAACTCCATCAAGTGCTCGTCCACCGGATAGCAGGTGGGCTGCACCAGAAAAACATCCGCGCCGCGCACATTTTCGAGCAACTGAAAGTAAACCTCGCCGTCAGAAAATCGCTGCAGCTTCACTTCGCCCAGCGGTATTCCAACGAACTTGCATACTTCTTCAGCCAGGCCCCGGTTCGCCGTACCGGAAAAAATCTTGAAGTGCTTATCGTCGCGCCACTTCGCTTTCTTCTTCGCGACAGCATCCGTATCTTGCTTGATCTCTGTTTTGATCTCCGGCTTTACTTCAGCCTTCACTTCCGGCCGCTTTGCCTCTTCGACCGGCGTCAGTACTGCCCCTGCTCCCGCGTGTTCGACCATCTCGGTGAAGCCTCCAATGCTGGTTTGCTATCGGTGTTCACTGCGATTTACGTTATTCGCGCTGAGGTTTCCGTTCTCACCGCGACTTCTACATCTCAACATCTGGCTGGGCGACTAGGATTCGAACCTAGACAAAGTGCTCCAAAGGCACTTGACCTACCATTAGTCGATCGCCCAAAAAGCCTTCTCCAACCAACCTCGCCGGTGCCCACGTTTGCGAAGCTCAGGCAGGATTTTCGCTAGCAGCTAGTAGCTAAAAGCTAGCAGCTGCTCTTCCCGTCGTCCGCGTCACCAACGCATTCACTCCCATCGCGCGAACACGCGCCGCTGCCTCCCCGGCACGCTGCTCATCGGCATATACGCCAAACAATGCAGACCCTGACCCGGACAGCGCGGCATACACAGCGCCAACCTCTAATACTTGCTTGATTTCACGCAGACGGGGATGAAGCGGAAAGACGACTCGCTCAAAGTCGTTTTCAATCCCGGTGCGGACAAGCTCGAGAAGAGGGTTCCCGGCCAGGTCTCCGCCCACGGCAGAGACACCGGAAAAGCCGGCCGCGATGGCACGACTTAACTTATTCAGTCTAGCGGAGCTTCCCGCTTCGGTCAATTTCCCTTCTTCACCCAGCGCGTCCCAATCCTTGAACGCCTGCGGAGTCGAAACCCCTTCCTCCGGCACCGCCACCACGCACGCCATCGACGGCAAATCCGGCAACGGATACACCTCTTCCCCGCGTCCCAACCCCAGCACCGTTCCACCAATCAGAAAGAGCGGCACATCCGACCCAACCTCCGTCGCGATCTCCAGCCGCGCCGCCCCGCTCAGTTCCAATCCGAGTTCTCGCTCCAACCCAACCAGCGCCGCCGCCGCATTTGCCGATCCCGCGCCCAATCCACCCTGAACCGGCAGATTCTTCTCAATTTGGACCTCAACATCCGCCGCAAAACCCGCTTTCACCAGCGCAAAATTCACCATTTTCCACGCGGTATTTCGCTCGTCCGTTGGAACTCGCCGGTCATTCGAAGTGAGCGTGATCGCTGTCTCGCGCGCCGGCCTCGCCGTCACCGTGACGAAATCGCACAGCGCCAGCGTCTGATACACCGTCACCAGCCCGTGAAATCCGTCCGCCCGTGCCGGCCCGATGGCTAACCCAAGGTTGATCTTCGAGTAAGAAGGCACACGCGTCGGCATCGTATTTCCATTCTAGCGACGCTGCAGAAGCACGGCTGCCGTCTCGCCGTTTGTCATCCGGTGACATATCTGTGACATTTCTGTGACAAATGGCGCCCCACCCCGGACTAATGTCTCGATTGCAGTAGTAGCCGCCTCAACCGGGCCCCCATAGCGCCTGCCTGCAGAGGAGGAATTATGTTGCGAAAGATTCGCCTTTTGTCTTTCACGGGAGTGCGCTGTTCTGCACTCTGTGTCCTGGCAGCATCTCTCAGCTATACCGCCGTCGCATCGGGCCAAGATACTTCACGGCAATACCTGGAAACCAAACTCGTTTCAAATATCCCCGGCGAGGCAGCCGTCACTGACCCGAACCTGGTCAATGCATGGGGCCTGGCCCGCAGCTCCGGCAGCCCATGGTGGGTCGCAGACAACGGCAAAGGCTTGTCTACCCTTTACGACGGAGCAGGAGCGATTCAGAAGCTCGTTGTTACCGTGCCGCCAGCCGATCCGAAATCGCCCCCGGGAACTCCGACAGGAATGGTTTTCAATGGCGATCCGAAAGCCTTTCTATTGGCGCCAGGCAAGCCCGCAATCTTCATCTGGGTAACGGAAGACGGCACCATCTCCGGATGGAATCCCGGAGTGAATCCGACGGTGGCGAAAGTCGTCGTCAATGAGACTGGCGAATCCGTCTACAAAGGCGTGACGATTGCGACGGCCACCATTCGCGGAAAGAAAGGCAGCTATCTTTACGTTGCCGATTTCCGTCAGGGAGTCGTGCAGATCTACGACAGTAACTTTCAGCACGTCGCAATACTGAATGTGGGAACGACCGAGCCGTCAGATGACGATGGCGTCGGCGGGGTGCCTGGTTTAGCACCGTTCAACGTACAGAATATCGGCGGCCTGATTTACGTCGCGTACGCCATGCAGGATGCCGCCAAGCACGACGAAGTGGATGGACCTGGCCTCGGAGTCGTAAAAGTCTATACCCCGCAAGGCAAGTGGCTGCGTGATTTCCAACATGGCAAT
>DATMOZ010000063.1:0-4667 GCA_035567995.1 Acidobacteriaceae bacterium | reverse complement strand
TTGGCGTAACGCACGCCCCACCGATGCACCGATGAGACCGGTTCCGATGACGAGGATGCGCGCGATGGCCATTCGCTACGCGATATGCTTGCCGACGGCGGGTGCGATAATTCGCAACTCATCCATGAGCTTCGCAAATTGATTGGGAAACAGGGACTGCGCTCCGTCGGACACAGCCTTGTCCGGGTCCGGATGCACTTCTATCAACAGTCCGTCGCAGCCCGCTGCGACGGAGGCTCGCGCCATCGCGGCGACCTTATCGCGTCGCCCTGTGCCGTGAGATGGATCGGCAATGATGGGCAGATGAGACAACTGCTTCACCACTGGAATCGCAGAAATATCCATGGTGTTCCGCGTGGACGTCTCAAAGGTGCGGATGCCGCGCTCGCAAAGCATCACATCGTAGTTTCCGCCGGCGAGGATATATTCCGCCGATAGCAGCAGTTCTTCGATCGTCGCAGCGATGCCGCGCTTGAGCAATACCGGCTTGCGTACAAGGCCGATCTCCCGAAGAAGATTGAAGTTCTGCATGTTGCGCGCGCCAATCTGCAAAATATCGACATACGGCAACATCAGTTCGATCTGCGAAATCTCCATTACCTCGCTGATAATGAGCAGGCCCGTCTGGTCGCCCACCTCGCGCAGCAATTTCAATCCTTCAAGACCCATGCCCTGAAAGGAGTACGGAGAACTCCGAGGCTTGAATGCACCACCTCGCAGAAACTGCGCGCCCGCCGCGGCCACCTGTTCGGCGCTCTTCAATATCTGCTCACGCGATTCAACCGAGCATGGCCCAGCCATCACGACAACTTCATCACCGCCAACCTTCACGCCGTTCGCGAACTCGACAACCGTGCCTTCAGGCCGGAATCCACGGCCAGCCAGCTTGTAAGGCGACGAGATGCGATGCGCCTCATGCACGCCCTCCAATACCTCAAACGCCTGCACGTCAAAATGCGCCGGCGTTCCGACGCCCGCAAGAATCGTCTGCGTCGTGCCTGTTGTCCTGTGTACGTTGAAACCGAGGTCCACCATGCGCGAAACGACATTTTCAATTTGCGCTTCCGTGGCCTTTTCCTGCATCGCAACAATCATTTTTCTTCCGCCTTCTGCCTTGCAGATGCCAATTCGTTTCGCTGGAGGGCCCGCATGACATCAATGATGCGCTCGTAGATATGCGTCAACTCGATATCGGGCAGGGGTCCTTGATTGGCAGCACGCACGTTTTCAAAGATTTTGTGTTCGCGGTCGGGCTCATACACGGGCAGATCGGTAGCACGCTTCAGTACGCCGATGGCTTGTGCTGCCCTGGCACGCTCGCTGATGAGCGCAACTATGTCGCGATCAAGCTGATCAATCTTTCGACGCCATTCAGGAATGTCCATATCATGCTCCGGGGAGATTGCTTCGAGGCCGCATCGCTGAAATATTGCGGTTTCCTCCCACCTGTTGGGAATGGAAAATTTGTTTCATCATACGGCAGCAGCAGCCCGACGCTGTCCCGTCGTCTGCGGAAAATGTTTCAGAGCGAATCGAGCACTGGCAGATTCAACGGAGGTTGCACGTGATACCTGGCCTTCGCGATTTCCCTCACCGCATCCGCCACTTTGTCAGCAGGCGATTTCTCGGTCGTGATAACAAAGGGCAGCCGGTCCGCTGGATGTCCGCTCGACTGCATCAATGCATCAATATTGATACGGTATCGCGCGAGGACCGCTGCGATTCCTGCGACGATACCGGGGCTGTCCTTCACAACGAATCGCAAATAGTGTCGAGCACCCAAGTCTCCACGTACCTCCGTTGTCGCCATCGCGCTGTGTGCCGCGGGCGAGTGGCCGCGGCGAATGGCCAGCAAATCAGACAGCACGGCGACCGCGGTAGGATCGCCCCCCGCGCCGGCTCCAGCGAAAAGCAGGCGGCCGCTGTGTTTGCCATATACCGCGATCAAGTTATCGCTGCCGTGCGCCACGGCGAACGGTGAATCCAGCGCAACCAGCGCGGGCTGCACCGCAGCTATCAGGTGCTTTCGGTTCAACTCCGCATAAGAAATCTGCCGGATTGTGCAGCCGATCATCCGCGCGTAGTCGAAATCGACGGGATCGATCGTGCGAATGGATTGTCTTCGAACCTGTTCCGGCGTAATCAATCTTTGCATTGCGATGGCAGCCAGGATTACCAGCTTCGCCGCCGCATCCTCGCCGTCAAGATCCGATGTGGGGTCGCTTTCGGTGTATCCGCGCACCTGAGCTTCGGCGATCGCTTCCGGCATCGCTATCCGGGCGCGCTCCATGCGGCTAAGGACGTAGTTGCAGGTGCCGTTCAAAATTCCCGAGATGCGATGAAATGACTCCGCCGCGAGCCCCTCAAGTATGGCTGGAATGACGGGGACCACGCCGCCCACCGCGGCACCGTACGCAATTCGACAGCCGTGCTGCTGCGCCAGGGCCACCAGTTCTCCACCATGGCGAGCAATTAGCTGTTTGTTGGCCGTGATGACATGCTTGCCGGCAATGAGTGCGCGGCTGATCCAGCGATGCGCGAGTTCGACGTTGCCGACAAGTTCGATGACGACGTCAACTTCCGGCGAGAGCAGGTCCTCGAATCGTTCCGTCCAGATGACATCCCGGCCCATCCACGCCACGCGTTTGCGCGCCACTCCACGATTGAATACATGTGTAATACGGACGCCGTTTTTCCTCTGTGCGCTGATGAGTTGGGCAACCGAAGATCCGACAGTGCCAAAGCCGATAATCGCGACGCGCATCGGTGCGGCTGCAGTAGCAGCGGGTTTGGTGCCGCGCGCCTTGGCTTCGCGCCGATGCGTTCGTGGGTCTTTTTGCTTCACTGTGGTGTTTCGTTAGTGTCTCAGATAATTTCAAAAAAAAAGATGTATTCAACTGCGTTCGACTACAAGCCGCGGTAAGCTCCACCATCTACCAGAATGGTTTGGCCAGTGATATAAGACGCGCGTTCAGACGCGATCCAGACGATTGCATCAGCCACTTCTTCGGGCTTTGCGATGCGCTTCAGCGGGACGTCTCGCGCGAGCGTGGCGAAGTATTCCTCCACAGTCGCGCCAGGGGTGCGCGATGCGAGCTCTTTGAGGCGGTCGGTGGCGGTGTAGCCCGGACCCACGTTGTTGATGGTGATACCGAATTCGCCATACTCCCCCGCCAGGGTACGAACCAGTCCCGGGACACCTGTTCGTATTGAATTTGAGAGTACAAGGTTGGGCACGGGCTGTTTGACTGAGATGGAGGTCAGCGTAACCAGCCTTCCCCATTTCTGCTGCTGCATATGCGGCAGCACGGCCTGTGCGAACGAGACAACGCTCCGCAGGTTCAGCGCATAAGCCCGATCCCAGTCTTCCATCGTCGTCTGCGCGAACTGCTTTGCCGGAGGCCCCCCGGCATTGGTTACGCAAATATCTATGCGCCCGAAATGCTTGTGCGCGTCCTGGACAAAGGCGCGCACGGCGCTGTCGTCGGCAACATCGACCTTCGCGTGGAAGCTTTCCACGCCATGCCGCCGCTTCGCTTCAGCGGCGAGATCAGCGAGTGCTCCATCATTGCGCGCGCAAAGCGCGAGATTCGCGCCCTCGGCTGCGAAGGCTAAAGCGGTGGCGCGACCTATGCCCTGACTGGAACCCGCCACGAGCGCCACTCGATTCTTTAATCCCGTTTCCATACATCCTCAGTATGCCAAATCGCGTGGCCCGGCGATCGCCAGGATGGACTTGCATGAATAGTGAACCACTGAAATGATGCAATTTTGCAAGCGAATACAGGAGAACTCCTATGCCCGAGGCCACGCACGAAAGCTTTAACGAAATGCCGGTAGAACATCTCAACCCCTTGCTCGAGCGCCAGTTCGTAACCGCGGCGAAAGCGATGCTCGCGCGTATCCTTCTTCGCAAGGGATGCATCGTCCCTCTGCATCACCATGAGAATGAGCAGATCAGCTACATTCTTGAAGGTGCGCTGCTGTTTACGCTGGAAGGCCGCGAGATCACAGTACGCGCCGGCGAAGTGCTGGTAATCCCGCCGAATGTTCCGCACAGCGCAGAGGCCCTCGAAGACACGATCGATCTAGACGTTTTTACGCCTCCCCGACAAGACTGGATTTCGGGGACGGACGCATACCTGCGCAAGTAGAGCGATTCCTGGCCAACTACAGTGGAGGAGCCGATGCCGTCGGCAACTGCGTCACTATGAAGCGGCCGTCCGGCATTTTCTCGAGTGTGGGCGCGTAGGTACCAAGGAATTTTCGCCGCCACCACAAACCTGTCTGGCGCTTTTCCGCGATCGTTGTGAACCAGTATTGCCACAACACTGCGCGCACCATCTTCGGCGGTCGCGATGAAAACGGATTGCCTCTGAAGAGCGATAGCACATCCGCATCGTTCTCGAGCAAAGTTTCTTCTGTACGAGGAACAATCGGGTATTGTCTCCAGTCGCCGAGCGATGCGAACCACAAATTCCAGTCGAAACGCGGTTGATAGGGAGCGTAGATGCGGGGCGCTTCATCGAGAGCTTGCGGTTTGTAGCGGAAGGGATACGGCGTCCACGTCTGTCCGTCATCGGAGCCTTGAAACTCGATCTCATATCGCGCGGGCGTCATCACCGCGAAAAGCCCATACCGGTTTGCGATGCGGAAGGGATCCAGGG
>DATMOZ010000062.1:0-3977 GCA_035567995.1 Acidobacteriaceae bacterium | reverse complement strand
GCCAATCGCATGAAAGAGTTTCGCGCCATCCCCAAGCAGCACTGGAGGAGCGGCAGCAGGATGCCACAATGTGCTTCCAAACCCCGTCAACGAAATGAAGTCCGAATCAATGCGGTCCCAATCCGTGTGTACAGCGGCATCGTGCGGAGTGCCGATGCGCTCGAGCCGGGTTGCATTCAGCGTCACCGTGCCGGAGTAGAGCAACTCGAGCGAAACGCTCGCACCGGCGGCAAGCGGCTGCCGCAGAACGACCACAGTTTCATGCACCTTGCCTGTGTGGTCGATGTCTGAATCGAGCGTGCGCACATGCAGCGGAAAAATCTCCGGCGACCCTTCGGCAGTGGCCCGGCGGACCTCAACCCAATCCAGCGAAGACGATATCTGCAGCGGAAGCTTGCCGAGCGGATGCGCAGCGTCATTCTTGACGGTGATGCGGGCGCGCATGTTCAGCGCATTTTCCAATGGCAGCAGGCGAACATCAAAATCGAACGAAGTGATTAAGACAGCGGACCGCTCCTCGTCCGTCGCGGTGACATCATCCGGCTTCTCTTGCGTCTGCGCGGCAGCCGCCGGTTGCTGGTCGCCGCTCCGCGAATAAACCGTACGTCGATGATCTGGTTGGGTCGTCTGCGCTGGAGCGGGTTGTGCCGGTTCCTGTGCCCGTACGGCACACGCCAGCATGGTGCTCAAGACAATGGTTGCCCCTTGCAACCTGGCGGTGCTGCTCAAGATCCCAGGCCCCGTTGTTGCTTTTTGGACGATGCCGTCGCCTGCTGCTGCGGCGAATTGCCGGCGCGACGCTGCCGTGCTGCTTCATACATCACGACGGCGCCCGCTACCGAGACGTTCAGTGACGCAACCTGCCCGGCCATCGGGATGCGTATGAGGTGGTCGCACGTACGCCGGACAAGGTCATGCAGCCCGTCACCCTCACGGCCCAGCACCAGTGCACAGTCCAGCCGGAAGTCGAACTGGTCATAGTCAACCGTTCCACGCTCATCCAGGCCGATGCACCAGATGTTGTTTTCCTTCAGCTCCTCGAGGGCACGCACCAGGTTTGTCACGCGCGCAATCCGTACATGTTCCGACGCGCCGGCTGACGCTTTCGCAACTGTGGCCGTCACCGGGGCGGAACGGCGCTCGGGCAGCACAACCCCATCCACGCCGGCTCCATCCGCCGTCCTGAGCAAGGCACCGAGATTATGCGGATCTTCAATGCCGTCGAGCGCGAGCAGGAAGCTATATTGTCCGCGTCGCTGGAGCAGGTCCTGCACCCCGGCAAATTTCCGCTCGCGGGCCATGGCGACGATTCCCTGGTGTGCGTCGTTCCGGGCCATGCGGTCTAAAGCGTCGCGAGACTCGAAGCGCACGCGTATCCCCGCGGTTCGGCAGGCTTCCACGATTCGCAGCATCTTCTGATCATCGCGGCGCTCGCGCGAAATCATCACGTGGTCAAGGCTGCGCGCGCCGGAACGCAGCGCCTCTTCTACCGGATGCAATCCATAGAGAACTTCCATTGCTCTGTCAGTCTAGCGCTTGCGTCCGGGGTTCGGACGGCTCGATACTAGATGAAAGGCGTACTTGATTCGATATTTTTGCGTCCTTTTCCGCATGCGATCCGTCTGAAACTCGCGAGCAATGCAAGCAACACTGGCACAAGTCGAGCAGGTGCGTCGCGAGAGTATGGCGATCTCTCGCGGACTGAAGCGTCGCGATAGCGGTCTGGTCGAGCGGCTGATTGAGCAATATCAGCACCGGCTGCTGCGCTACCTCGTTTTCCTGACCGGCCATCGCGAAACCGCTGAAGACCTCTTTCAGGAAACATGGATGCGCGTGCTGGAGCGCGGTCCGCAGTACGACGGACGGGCACGCTTTGAAACCTGGCTGTTTACCATCGCGCGCAACCTGGTCATCGATCTTTCGCGCAAGCGCAAAATGACCAGCCTTGACGCCCTGCGCGAGCCCTCCGATAGCGCCGCACCGTTCGAGCCGGCGAGCGATGACATCTCTCCGTTTCAGCATTGCGAGTCGCAGCAGGAAGCAAGTCGCATCGCCGCTGCGTTGCTGCGGATCGATCCGGTACAGCGTGAAGCATTGGTTCTGCGTTTTCACGAAGACATGTCGCTCGAAGAAATTTCGCGCGTCACCCGCGCGCCCCTTTCCACGGTGAAGTCGCGCCTGTATCGCGGGTTGGCCGCGCTCAGACCCCACATCGTGGAGGTGGCGCCGTGAAGCACGCTTCGCAGACGGACGATACTTTTCTTCCATCTCATGTCACCGCGTCGAATAGGCTTGTCACGCGCACGCAACGCGCAGTGCGGGAACGGACCATCACAACTGAAGAACGCCGGCAGCGTGGCCGTCGAGGCCTTGGCATTGCGGTGCTGATCGTATCCATGCTGCTGCTCGCGCTCGCTCCTGCCATGTGGGTCGGGTATGGCTGGTTTGCGGAGTGGGAATCGCTCGCCGACGCGATGCCGCAGAGTGTCTACATTCTTCTTGGTCTGTTGCCGGTCGCCTTCATGCTCTGCATCATCGGCTGGCGTCACCGCAACCAGCACGACAATGAGAGTCGCACATGAGCCAGGCCATCGAAACCACAGACATCACTGAGGAGCTTCGACTCATTCCTCGCTGGTCGATCGCGTTAGCGGCCGTGGCATTTGTGGCGATGCAGTATTTGTTCTTCTTCGTTTTCCCTCGTCCACATCATCCAATGCCGTTTGGTATGCGGCTCTACTTCTCCACACTGTGGAGCGCGCTCGCCGCACTATACACGCTCATGGTCGGCTATATCAGCCGCGATGCGCCGCGCCGCAACATGAACAAGTGGCTGTGGATCGTGTTCAGCGTTGTGCTGCAGGCCGGCATCGGCCTGGTCATTTACTTCCTGCTTCGCGGGCCGGTGCTTTCGTCCTGCGTCAGCTGCGGCAGCCGCATCGAGAGTGAGTACAACTTCTGCCCCCAATGCGACTATCAGGTCGCTCCGGCCTGCGGGGAGTGTCACACGCGCGTCCGCGTCACCGATCTCTTCTGCGCGCGATGTGGTCACGATCTGGCGAACGACAATACTCCCGCACGGTTGCGCGCGTATCATGAGTAAGTTCTACTCACCGTAGCGCTCCGAGTTCATGCCTCCTTCTCTACTCAAAATTGTCATCGTCGACGATGAACGGCTCGCTCGCGAGGAACTGCGTTTTTTGCTCGAGGAAACGCGTGACGTCGAAGTGGTTGCGGAAGGTGCGAACGGGATTGAAGCCGTCGAACTCATTCGCTCCCACAATCCCGATGTCGTTTTCCTGGATGTGCAGATGCCGGGGCTTGACGGCTTCGCGGTGCTGAAGAAGCTGCTCGCACGCAAAGATCCCCGCATTCCTCAGGTTATCTTTGCCACCGCGTTCGACCAGTACGCCGTTCGCGCGTTTGAAGTGAATGCGGTGGACTACCTGCTGAAGCCGTTTGATCAGGCGCGTGTCGGCAAGGCGCTCGAAAAAGTGCGCCAACGTTTAGCCGGCGATGGGACCGCAAGCGGTGAAACTGATACGCGATTTGCCGCGCTGATTCGCCTGCTGGAACAGCAACAGCAAACGCCACAACGCGAACGCACCGGCAAGCTTGTCGTGCGTGCGCAGAGCCGGATGCTGCTCGTCGATCAGAAAGACATCTGTTTCGCCTCAATCGACGAAGGCACGATTTCCGTCTCGACCACGACCATCGAGGGCAAGTCGAACTGTAGAACTCTGGAGGAGCTGCTCGATCTGCTCGACCCGGAAATCTTCTGGCGGGCCCATCGCTCTTTCGTGGTGAATATCAACCACATCCGCGAAGTTTTGCCCTGGTTCAAATCGAGTTACCAGTTGCGGATGGACGACCGCAAGCAGACCGAGCTCCCGGTCAGCCGCGCCCAAACAAAACGGTTGCGTGAACTTTTTAACCTCTAAAACGGCCAACGCGGTACACTCGACTTAAATCCTTTG
>DATMOZ010000061.1:0-23907 GCA_035567995.1 Acidobacteriaceae bacterium | reverse complement strand
GGGCCCGTCCTCAAACTCCGGACAGGAGTTTGAGTACTGCTTCTGAATGGGTTCCTGTGCCAAGGCGACACCTAGCAGCGCGAATAGAAAAAAGGCGAATCGCATATGGCGCAAGGATAACGTACGCTTCATTAGACCCCGAAGACGGGCGTTGTTTTTGGCGGCACTTTCGTGCTGGCGTTTATCACGCGTGGGTTTTCGCGGATGTTCCTGGGACCGACAGTGAATTTCCGGTCTGGTGCGACGCGGGCTGATTCATCCCACCTTTTTGTGTGTCGGCCCGTTTCGTTCAGTCAACTGTGCGCGCGGTGTGATAGCGTTCCGCCGAACTCTGGAGGAATGAAAATGCCGCATGTAAGTTATGTAGGCGTTCTTGCTGCTGCGCTGTCCGCGTTCGCGCTTGGCGGGATATGGTACTCGCCGATGCTTTTCGGTAACGCGTGGCTGCACGAGATTGGGAAGACAAAAGAGCAGCTTGGGACAAGGAATATTGGCGTTGTTTTTGGCGGCGCTTTCGTGTTGGCGTTTATCACTGCGTGGGTGTTCGCGATGTTCCTGGGGCCGACGGTGAATGTCCGATTTGGTGCGGCTGCAGGTTTTGCGGCGGGGTTGTGCTGGGTCGGTACGAGCTTAGGAACCAGTTACTTGTTTGAAGCGCGCAGTTTGAAGCTTTGGCTGATTAATGGTGGATACTTCACGCTGATGTTCACGATTATGGGTGCTTTGCTGGGGCTGATACACGTTTAGAGCACTTCCGGATGACTTTTTTGGGTAGAGGAAAAACCGGACTTCAGTAGAAACTTGCGGCGGTTGTGGAGCCGCGCACTTCGCGGGGATTCTTCGGCTGCGCCTCAGAATGACGAGCAGAAAAACAAAGTCAAAGGGCGGGGATTCATTTAGCTGGCGGGTAATGTGCTGTGCGAGCTTGGCTGGCTAGTTGAGCAGGACGATCTCGTCGCCGGGGCTGACGGTTCCCTCGACCATGACGGCGGCGTAGACGCCTGCAGTTCCATCGTGACCTCGAGCAACGCGCTTCATAATTTCTGGATTCGCCTCGCCGGTACCGGGATCGAGCGTGATCATTTTGCAGCGGGGGTCACGGTCGAGGACAGAGATGACTGTCTTGGCGCCGATTTTTAGCGAGTGACCAACGAACTGATTTTCGCTAAAGCCACCCGCCGATTCCAGGTCGATGTACAGGTTCGCGCGGAAGCGTCGCTTGTCCATTGCGACTCCGACCTCCTCGCCGATCTTCTGCGCGGTCTGAAGGGAGATGACGGAGATGGGACGGCAATCCGTCATTGCGCGATCGGAGCGGTGGAGGGTCAGCGCGAGAGAATCGCGAAGCCCTTCGCGCAGCATGTCGATCAGGCGAGGGTCATCGATCGCAACGGTTTCTCCGGCTGGTGTTTCCACGTCCACAACGAACCCAGCGGCATCTGGATAAGAGGGTGTGATTCCTGGATGCAACGCTTCGGCGGCGTCGAGGTTGGGTGGCTTCGTCATCTGTTCGGAGTTACGGAAATGCGCGCGATAGCGGAGCATCTCCTGCTGCTCACGCGCTGTCAGATAAGGAAATCCTTTTGGTGCGGCTGAACTATGAAAGGCATAGACGCGGTCGCCGTACACTCCGGCAAAGCCAACGAATGCGTGTTGCAACTGTTCGCCGCGCATGCTTTTGACGGGATAGCGCCACAGGCTTTCGACATGACCGACGGTGCTCATCTCGTAGCCGCCTTGATCTGTTGAGAAATATACAGTCAAGACGCCTCGGAGTGTTGAGTCTCGACACGGTTTTTGGGTAGAGGGAAAAACGGACTCTAGTAGAAACTTGCGGCGGTTGTGGAGCCACGCACTTCGCGGGGATTCTTCGGCTGCGCCTCAGAATGACGAGCAAGAACAAAGTCAAAGCAAAGTCACCCCAGTTTTGCTGGGCCGGACGCTGACCCGGTCAGCAGCTTGTGGCGCCGTGGAAGTGGAAGACGTCGGCCGCCGCGAGGATTGTGTTGGTGTGGATGGTTACGGTGTCGTTGACGTCGCGCGCGTATCCTCCGGCGTAGACGCTGACAATCGGCAGTTGATTGGTTTGCGCGAAGCGGAAGACGTGGGTGTCGCGTTCGCGCAGACCCTTGATGGTCAGGGCGAGTCCGCCTAGCTGATCATTGATGTAGGGGTCCGCTCCGGCGATGTAGACGACGAGGTCGGGACGGTGCTGCTCGATGGCGATGGCAAGCGTGCGGTCGAGGGCACTCAGGTATTCCGCGTCTCCGGTGTCGTCGTTCAGGTGGACATCGATGGACGATGGCGGTTTGAGCTGCGGGTAGTTGTTGAACTGATGGAGCGAGATGGTGAAGACTCCTTCAGCGGAAGGGCTGGCAGAGCCGGTGAGGAGGCCGGCGGTGAGTTGCTCGCGCCGTGTGGCCGCGTTTTGCGGTGGGAAGATGGCGGCGGTGCCGTTGCCCTGATGGACGTCGAGGTCGATTACGAGCGCGCTGCGGATGGCGCGGTCGGCCATCAATCTGCGAAGCGCGATGGCCACGTCGTGCAGGATGCAAAAGCCTTCGCCGTGGTCGGGGTAGGCATGGTGGAATCCGCCGCCAATGGAACAGGCGACGCCGTCGCGTAAGGCGAGTTGAGCGGCGAGCAGCGTTCCGCCGCAACCGAGAAGAGTCGCGTCGACGAGCCTCTTCGAATAGGCAAGTTCCATGCGACGAATTTCAAAGGGATCGAGCGTGCCATTGAGCAGGCGGTCGATGTAACCGGCGTCGTGGACGCGGAGCAGGTCTTCGCGCGCGATGGATTCGGGCTCGATGAAGTCCTGTGGCGATGCGGCTTGGGTTTCAAGCAGGCGCGCGTGAACGAGCGAATATTTCTCGCCGGGGAAGACGTGCGGGCCCATATCGAGATAGAAGCCGTCGGAGTAAATGAGAGCGAAGGGCAGCATGGCGTTGTTCCTGATGGTAAGACTTTCGGCTGGAGAGAATAAGAAGGCGACGCTGGAGGAGGAGGCATCGCCCGAAAAGCTGAATCAGTGTGCGGCGATTGCGCCCTTCGCAGGGCGCACTTTCTTGAGTAGCCACACGAACCCCACGCAAACAAAGCAGAGAAGTGCCAGCCAACGGAATGCGTCGACGAAGGCCCAGGCAAGGGCCTGCCGGCCTAGTTCCTGATAGATGCTTGCCTGCGCTCTGAATGCCGCATTGGCGGGCCCAAAGGATCTGGTGAGCGCGTGCTGATAGGTCGCGGCTGCCTGCGCAACCTGGTCAACCCGCAGCGTGTTCGTCATCTCGCTCTGGTGATAGATCGAGCGGCGGGTGAGCAGCGTTTGTGCGATGGAGATGCCGATGGAACCGCCGATGTTACGCATCAGGTTGAAGAGCCCGCTGGCGTTGCCAATCTGCTCGTTTCTCAAAGTTCCGTAAGCGACTGTGGTGATGGGGACGAAGACGAAGCTGAGTGCCAATCCGGTGATGACGACCGGCCAGAGCAGCGTTGTTGGGGAGATGTCGAGCGTGAGGTTGCCGAAATAGATGCAGGTAATGCCGAAGGTGGTGAATCCGCAACTGAGCAGAATGCGCGGATCAAACTTGCCGATGAGGTATCCGATGATGGGCATTCCGCAGATGGAGCCGATACCGCGCGGGAAGACGGCTAGACCGGCGCTGAACGCGGTGTACCCCAGCAGTTCCTGATAAAAGAGCGGGAGCAAGGTAATGGTCGAATAGATCGCCATGCCGAAGAGGACGATAAGCACGCAGCCGACGGCGAAATTTCGATTCTTGAGGATATGGAGATTGACGAGCGGCGTCTTGTTGCGCCAGGAGTGGATGCACCACCACAGAAAGCTGGTGAAGAGTATCAATGTGCCCCAGCGTATCCACATCGCGCCGAACCAGTCGTCTTCCTGACCCTTGTCGAGAATGACCTGGAGCAGGCCGGTCCAGACCATCAGCGTTCCAAAGCCAATCTTGTCGAACGGCGAAACTTTTGCGTTCCTGATGTATGGCGGGTCGTTGACGAAACGGCCAATCATGAAGACCGCCAGGATGCCAACGGGAATGTTGATGTAAAACGCGTAGCGCCAGGAGTACGTGTCGGTGAGCCAGCCGCCCAGCGTGGGACCGAGTACGGGAGCCACTACGACTCCGAAGGCGAATACAGCCATCGCCGCTGCGCGTTTTGCGGGCGGAAAGCTTTCAAGCAGGATGGCCTGGGACAGCGGTTGAAGCGCGCCGCCGCCTGCGCCCTGGACGACGCGGGAGAGCAGCATGATGCCGAGCGTTGGCGCGGCTCCGCAGAAAAACGATGAGACGGTGAAAATGATGACGCAGATGCTGAGGTATTTCTTGCGTCCGAATCGCAGCGCGAACCAGCCGCTGGCAGGAATCATGATGGCGTTTGCTACCAGGTAGCTGGTGAGCACCCACGTCGCTTCGTCATTGGAGGCGGAGAGGCTGCCGGCGATGTAGGGAAGCGCGACAGAGGCGATGGCGGTATCGAGCACCTCCATGAAGGTCGCCAACATGACGGACACGGCAATGAGCCACGGGTTCACGCCCCTGGTCACTTCCAGTGTCTGACTTGGCGGTGCGCTAGCGGTGGCGGCCATGCGGGCGGGTTCGTTTCTCAGGAGTGAGGGGACGCTTGTCGTATAGAGTCTCTCAGGTTTTCGCGAGATGTATTTGCATTGTCGCGGCGTGTCGCTGAAGGGGCGCCAGCGGATGCTCTGGGGCGAGTGGCAGGGCAGTCGGGCGGGGTCGATGACGGGCCAAGGCTGCTGCACTGGGGCGGTGGCGAGTTCTAATGTGTTTGGCTAAGTGCTTTCGTTGTAGCTATATACATCATGTGCTGGAAGATCAATCTTTTGATTTATTTAGAGTGAAACAGACGAATCCTCTTCGCGCTTAGGCGCATCAGATAAATTGACAGTAAGTGACTCAAGCGTCATACTAGACGAGTTTTGCTGGCGGACGTCAGCGAATAGGAGTGGGTGGGCATGGCAAAGATTATAGGCATTGATTTGGGAACAACGAACTCGGTAGTAGCGGTCATGGAAGGCGGCGAACCGAAGGTAATTCCCAACGAAGAGGGCGGACGTACGACTCCCTCGGTTGTCGCATTCACAAAGAGCGGGGAACGGCTGGTCGGCCAGGTCGCAAAACGCCAGGCGATCACAAACCCTGAGAACACGATTTTCTCCATCAAGCGTTTCATGGGCCGCCGGTATGAAGAGGTGAGCGATGAATTGAAGATGGTGCCCTACAAAGTGAAGAAAAAGGGTGACAAGGTCGTGATCGAGGCGCAGGGGAAGGAATACACCCCTGAGGAAATCTCCGCGATGATTCTGCAGAAGTTGAAGAAGGCCGCGGAAGACTACCTTGGGTCTTCGATCAGCGATGCAGTCATCACGGTTCCTGCGTATTTCAATGACGCGCAACGTCAAGCGACCAAAGATGCGGGAAAGATCGCCGGACTCGAGGTGAAGCGCCTTGTGAACGAGCCGACAGCGGCAGCGCTCGCCTATGGTCTGGATAAGAAAAAGGACGAGGTCATCGCTGTGTATGACTTTGGCGGCGGCACGTTCGACATTTCGATTCTTGAAGTAGGTGAAGGCGTTATCGAGGTGAAGTCCACCAATGGTGACACGCACCTGGGCGGCGACAACATCGACCAGCGCATTGTGGACTGGTTAATCGACGAGTTCAAGAAGGACGAAGGGTTAGACCTGCGGTCCAGAGGCAATGAAATGGCACTGCAGCGCCTGAGGGACGCGGCAGAGCGGGCGAAGATCGAGCTGTCGACTGCGATGGAGACCGAGATCAATCTGCCGTTTATCACGGCGGATGCGACCGGGCCAAAGCACCTGGTCAAGAAGTTGACCCGCGCGAAGCTGGAGCAGCTGGTTTCCGACATTCTTGACCGTTCGATTGCGCCGTGCAAGCAGGCGATGAAGGATGCCGGTGTCGACGCGAGCAAGATCGACGAAGTCGTGCTGGTTGGCGGACAGACCCGCATGCCAAAGATTCAGGAGATCGTGAAGCAGATCTTTGGCAAGGAACCGCATAAAGGCGTCAATCCTGATGAAGTGGTCGCGATCGGTGCGGCAATTCAGGCTGGCGTACTTGCCGGCGAAGTGAAAGACCTGCTGCTGCTTGACGTCACGCCCCTGACACTGGGGATTGAGACGATGGGCGGCGTATCGACGCCGATGATTCCGCGTAACACGACGATTCCGACGAAAAAGACGGAAACGTTCTCGACCGCGGCGGATTCGCAGACCGAGGTTGAAGTGCATGTGCTGCAGGGCGAGCGCCCGATGGCGAACCAGAACCGGACGCTGGGCAAGTTCAAGCTGGGGGGGATTCCGCCGGCCCCGCGCGGTGTACCGCAAGTCGAAGTTACGTTCGACATTGATGCAAACGGCATCCTGAACGTGACGGCGAAGGACAAGGGAACTGGCAAGGACCAGAAGATAACGATCACGTCTTCTTCGGGTCTAAGTAAAGAAGAAGTGGACCGCATGGCGAAAGAAGCCGATGCGCACGCGGATGAAGACAAGCAGAAGCGTGATGAAGTCGAAGCGCGGAATCAGCTCGACAACCTGGTCTACAACGTGGAGAAGATGCTGCGCGAGTCGGGCGATAAGGTGCCGGCGAGCGACAAGTCTGACGTCGAGTCCGCGCTGGCGGATGCGAAGAAGACCCTGGAGAACAGTTCGGCGAGCGTTTCAGAATTGAATGCAGCGCACACCAGACTGACAGGTGCTTCGCACAAGCTGGCAGAGGCAATGTATAAGGCGACGTCGGCGGCGCAGAGTGCAAACGGAGAAACCGCCGGTGGCGCCGCGGCTGCAGAGCCCGAGCAGAAGAAAGACGAAGGTGTCATCGACGCTGAGTATGTGGATGTCGACGACAAGAAATAACCGCAGTTGAGAGCAGTTCGATGGGAAGGGCGTCGCCGAGGTGACGCCCTTCGTTTCATAAAAGAGGAGTAGTAGAAGAATGCAGAATGAACTTTGGCAGTGTGAACACTGGCGCGCGGGACAGATTTATACGCGCGAGCTTTTCAAGACGAAAGAAGAAGCGGAACGGTTTGCGCGCGAGATGTCACAGCGCGTTCCGGACGAATTCTTCAAAGTAGAAGCGATTATGGCGCAGCAGGTCTGGAACTGACGGCGTGTGGACTGGATGCGGTGCAGGCGGTAGCTGCAATTCGGTCGCGTTATGAGCGAAGGGTACAAGCAGCTACCCCGCGCCGCATAAGTAAGTACCTCACGATAGGCAAACCTGAGGAAGCTGAAGTTCGCGGACGGCGCACGATACGATAGGCAACAATATGGCGACGCAGACCAAAGATTATTACGGCATGTTGGGCGTCAAGAAGACGGCGACGGCGGATGAGATCCGCAAGGCGTTTCGCAAACTTGCGCGTAAATATCACCCCGACGTAAACCCCAACAACAAAAAGGCTGAGGAGAAGTTCAAAGAGATCTCTGAAGCGAACGATGTACTAAGCGATGAGAAGAAGCGGAAGGTGTACGACCAGTTCGGCTTCTATTCAGACAATATTGACCAGGCTGCGGCAGAGGCGGCGGCGCGAGGCGGATATGGACCCTTCGGACAGGGTGGCGGAGGCGCGCGGACTGGTGCGCGCGGCGCCCAGGAAGTTCCATTTGATTTCGGCGGCTTTGATTTTTCAGATTATCAGCGCAGCAGTTCAAGCTCTCGCGGCGGTCAGCAGCAAGGCAGCAGCTGGGGCGGATTCCGCGACATTTTCTCGAGCGTGTTCAACGGCGCGGCCCAGCGGGAGGCTGGTCCGCAACATGGCAGCGACCTGGAGTATCAGGTCAGTGTTGATTTCTGGACGGCGATTCGCGGCGGCACGGTAAAGCTGCAAGTCACGCGTCGCGAAATGTGCCCGACATGTAAGGGCAAGGCGACGGTCGGGGGCGAGATTACTTGTCCGGAGTGTCATGGCGCGGGGCAGGTCACGCAAAAGGCCGGCACGATGAAGTTTGAGGTGCAGTGCGCCACATGCGGCGGATCGGGCAAGGTGGAGAATGCGTGTCCGACCTGCCATGGCGAGGGCACGATCGGGCGGACTGAGACATTGGAGTTCCGCGTGAAGCCGGGAACGCGCGATGGGCAGCGGATTCGACTGCCCGGCAAAGGCAATGCCGGTACCAATGGCGGCGCGGCCGGGGACCTGTACCTGATCATGAAGGTCGGCACACATCCGGTGTTTGGGCGCGTCGGAGATGACATTATGGTGCAGGTGCCGGTGACCGTGACGGAAGCGGCGCTGGGCGCAAAGGTTGAGGTGCCGACGATTGATGGCCGGGCTCAGTTGAAGATTCCACCGGGCACGCAGACGGGACAGAAGCTGCGACTGCGTGAGAAGGGCGTACCGTCGGCCAGTGTAGAGGGCAAGCGCGGCGACCAGATTGTGGAAGTGCTGATCGTGGTGCCGAAGTTGCAGGACGAGCGTTCAAAGGAGATACTGCGCGAGCTGGCGAAATTGTATCCGGAGAACCCGCGCGAACAACTCTTTGCGCAAGTGTAACTAACAACTATGCCGACGAAACGCAAAACCCGGGGCGCGTACATGATCTCGTCAGTGGCTGAGATGTACGAGATACATCCGCAGACATTGAGGCTCTACGAGCGTGAAGGATTGTTGAAGCCTTCGCGGACCGAGGGCAATACGCGCTTATATACGGACGAAGATCTGGCGCGACTGGAGTTCATCCTGAACCTCGCGCGGGATCTCGGCGTGAATATTGCTGGCATCGCGATTATTCTGGAGATGCGCGAGCGGATGGAAGAGATGAACCGGCAGATGACCAATTTCGTCGATTATGTGCGGACCGAAATGCTAACCCGCATGCAAAGTGTCGGCGCGAATCAGAGGCCGGGGCTAGTTCCGCTGGGTAAACATATAATTGTTACAACCTCCACTCGCACTGGGCCTGCCGGGAAAAAGCGTTGACCCGGCTGAGTTCTGCGCTGGACGATTGTTACTTAAATCATCTATACAAAAAGAGTGCCAACCAGCACATATTTCAATTGACTGGCCGCGTGTAACTGCGACGGCCCTAAGGAAGCATGCCGAGCATCCACGATCTAACCATAAAGATGTACTGCGATGGGGCTGACCTAGACAGCCTGTTGAAGATGTACCGGAATCCACTTATTAAGGGATTCACCACAAACCCGACGCTGATGCGCAAGGCCGGCGTGGATGATTATGAGGAATTTGGCCGCGCACTGGTGCAGGCCATTCCGGACCGTCCCATTTCGCTGGAAGTATTTGCCGACGAACTGGACGAGATGGAAGAACAGGCGCTCACGCTCGCCAGCTGGGGCAAGAACGTTAATGTAAAGATCCCCGTTACAAACACCAAAGGCGAGCCGACGGACGCGATCGTTCACAGCTTGTCGAAGCGTGGCGTGGTTGTGAATGTGACTGCGATCTTGTCGCTGGAACAGGTTCGTCGCGTGGTGAGGGCGCTGGATGCGGCAACTCCAGCCATTGTTTCAGTGTTCGCGGGGCGTGTGGCAGATACAGGTGTTGACCCGGTGCCGTTGATGGCCGAGGCGCTGACGATTCTGAAAGATCGACCCAAAGCAGAATTGCTTTGGGCGAGTCCGCGCGAACTGCTGAACATTTTTCATGCGGACCAGGTTGGTTGCCACATTATTACGGTGACGACAGATCTGCTGGCGAAGCTCGGTCTGATCGGCAAGAACCTTGAGCAGTTTTCGCTCGAGACGGTCAAGATGTTTTATAACGATGCGCTGGCTGCGGGATATTCCATCGTTGTCGGATCTGAAAGCGAAGTCGTCAGTCGCTAGGCGCGTGTTCCGCTTGTTGACTCGCGCAGAATGATCTCTGCGGCGGCCGCAAGGTCTGATACGTTGTAGTCGGCCTTTTCAAGGCCGTTTCCCAGCTCGTCGATGATGCGGATGGCGCGCGTTCCCGCGGCGTGGCCGCATTGGATGTCGGTGTCCCGGTCGCCGACGATCCATGAGTCGGCGAGATTGATGTGGAATTCACTCGCGGCGTGCATGAGGAAGTGCGGGGAAGGCTTGCGGCAATCGCATTCGAAGGAGTGCGAGGGAACAATGCCCTCAGGGTGGTGGTAGCAGTAGTAGAACCCTGAGAAGTGAATGCCGGCCTGATCGAGAGCATCTGCCAAACGCTGGTGGATGGCGTTCAAGGTTTCCATCGCCGCCTTGCCCTTTGCGTAGTTGGGCTGGTTTGAAACGACGAAGAGTAGGAATCCCGCCGACTGCAATTCGCGGAGTACGTCGAGCACGCCGTCGGCGATCTCGAAATGATCGGGCGAACGTGGCGACTCCCACTCGCCGGTAGATTCGTAGTAGACGTTTTTGTTGATGACTCCGTCGCGGTCGAGAAAGACCGCGCGCGCTAGACCGACACTTCCCATTTCATCTCGTGCTGGCGCAGGTCAGGATGCGAAACCATAAGGTGCCAGACGACGGCCTGGAACGCTTCGGCGTGAGGCGTCACAGACTCAGCGGACACGGTTGGGACGATGACGCAAGCGTTGGCGACCTGGGCCGTGAAGCCGCCGTCTCGGCCCACTACACCGATGATCTTCGCGCCTTGTTTTTGGGCGAATCGCAGGGCTTCGACGAGGTTGGCGCTGATGTTTTTTTCGACGTTGCCACCGCCGACTGAGAAGACGAAGATGGTGTCGCCCTTGCGCAGCCTGCTGCCGGCGAGCCAGCGCGCATAGCTAGTGTCCCAGCCATCGTCGTTGATGCGAGCGGTCAGTTCGCTGACGTTGTCGGTCGGGGTATAGCACTCGATGCCGGCAATTTTGCGAAAGTCATTGACGGCGTGGCTGGCGTGACCTGCTCCTCCACCTACTCCGAGGAAGAAGACGCGACCGTCATGGTCGCGCGTCTCACGGAGAATGCGAATCATTTCATCAATCTGTTTTTGATCGAGCCGCGCAGCGATTTCGGCGACTTCAGCGAGGTATTTCGATGTGTATTGGCTCAAGTGTTGTGGGATGCCTTGAAAGAAATTGGGGTCATCACAATATTACCGGAGCAGCCGATATACTGGCCCGTGCCCGACGCAAAGAAGACGACCGTGTTGCCTCCGCTTGCGCTGTTGGCTGGTGGACTCGCGACGCGCATGCGGCCGATGACGGCGACGATTCCGAAGTCGATGATTGAAGTGGCGGGAGAACCTTTCATCGCGCATCAGGTGCGGTTGCTGGTGAGCCAGGGAGTAACTGACATCGTGGTTTGTGCCGGGTATCTGGGCGAACAGATCGAGGCGTACGTTGGTGATGGAGCGGCGTTCGGATGTCGCGTGCGCTACTCCTATGATGGCGAGACGCTGCTGGGCACAGGGGGTGCTGTCGCACGTGCGCTGCCGATGCTGGGGCAGGAGTTCTTCGTGATGTATGGCGACAGCTATCTGACGGCAGACCTGCGTGCGATGTATGCGGAGTTTCGTGCGGCGCGACTGCCGGCGATGATGGCGGTCTTCCGTAATCAAGGCCGGTGGGATACGAGCAATGTGGAGTTCGCTGACGGCGTGGTGCGTGTTTACGATAAGCGTGTGCGAACGGGTGCGATGCACTACATCGACTATGGAGTGGGTCTGCTGACGGCAAACTTATTTGACCAACAAACGGGCCTTGTGCCCGAACGCGGGCAGTTTGATTTGGCAGGTGTCTACCGCGATGCGGCGAGGCGCGGCGAACTTGCTGGTTGGGAAGCGGACGAGCGATTTTACGAAATAGGTTCGCCGGCCGGCTTAGAGGAATTGAATGCGTTGTTGCAGAAGGGACAAGCGAGTTGATTATCACGCGCACTCCGTTGCGAATCTCAATCGGCGGCGGCGGGACCGATCTGCCGTCGTACTACCGCGAATTCGGCGGCTTTGTAATCTCAGCGGCGATTGATAAGTACGTTTACATCAGCGTGCACGACAGCTTCACGCCGGGATACATTCTCAAATTTTCTGAGACTGAGCGGGCAAACAGCGTCAGCGACATCCGGCATCCGCTATTGCGGGAAGCGTTGCTTATGCACAAAGTGCCGAGTCCGCTGGAGATCGTCAGCATAGCGGACGTGCCTGCGGGCACGGGTCTTGGGTCCTCGGGCAGTTTTCTTGTGGGGCTGCTGCACGCCCTGCACGCGCACCAGCGCCAGCCGGTAGCGGCAGAAACACTGGCCCGCGAGGCAATCGACATTGAGATGAATCGGCTTGGCGAGCCGGTAGGGAAGCAGGACCAATACATCGCCGCATACGGAGGGCTGCTCTGCCAGAGGTATGGCAAGGACGACAGCGTTGCGCTGTGCCAACTCAAGATGTCTCCGGTTGCGGTGCGGGAGCTGCGCGAATCTCTCATGCTGTTTTTCGTGGGATATACGCGCACGGCAGCCACGCTGTTGGAAGACCAGCGCAAGAAATCAGAGAAGCGCGATACGG
The DNA here is from genome assembly GCA_035567995.1 of Acidobacteriaceae bacterium. Lineage (GTDB taxonomy): Bacteria > Acidobacteriota > Terriglobia > Terriglobales > Acidobacteriaceae > JBBPYY01. The sequence continues at coordinate 11,430 of DATMOZ010000061.1, read as the reverse complement.
CGATGATTGAGTCACTGCACTTCACCAAGCAGCTGGGCGAAGAGATTGGCGCCGTTCTGGAATCAGGGGACACGGCCCGTTTCGGTGACCTGATGCACGAGCACTGGATGCGCAAGCGGGCACGCTCCAGTGGCATGACAAACACGCACATCGATCAGCTGTATGAGTTGGCTCGCGGCCGCGGAGGCGCGCGGGGCGGGAAGCTAGTTGGGGCCGGTGGCAGCGGCTTTTTGCTGTTCCAGACCGACGACCGCAAGCGATTGCGGGCAACTATGGCCGAGGCCGGGCTGGCCGAGTTAAATTTCGATTTTGACTTCGATGGTTCTGTGGTGCAGTTGCGCAATCGGTAGAGAAGGGCGGGCATAGTATCCTAGAGTGATGCATTTTGTTGCTCTCGCCCTGTTCGCAATTGCGGTTCTGGGCTCAATTTCTTCGACAGTCTTTCTCGGCATGGCCCTCGTGGGTGCGGCGAGGTTTCGCGCTCAAGCCCGTTCACAGGCCGCCACGGCCGCAGCCATCCCGTCGGCTGATCTTCCCCCGGTTTCTTTGTTGAAGCCATTGCATGGCATGGAGCCGCAACTTGAGGAAAACCTCGAGAGCTTCTTCCAGCAGGACTATCCCAACTTCGAAATTTTGTTCGGCGTCGATACTGACGATGACGCAGCGTTACCTCTGGCGTGCGCGCTCGCAGAGAAGTATCCACACATCCCGAGCCGCGTGATGGTGACGGGGGAGCCGCCGTGGCCGAACCCGCCGGCGTATTGTTTCTACCGGATGTCGCAGCACGCGCAGCACGAGATTCTGGTGACGAGCGACAGTGACGTGATTGTCGACAAGTCGTACCTGCGTGATGTGGTCGCTCCGCTGCTTGCGCCCAAGACCGGTATGGTCACCTGCGTCTACCGGGGGCTGAACCGTGGCGGCTTCTGGTCGCGGCTTGACGCGGTAGGCATGAGCGTCGAGATGACCGCGGGCGTGCTGGTCGCGAACATGCTCGAAGGAATCAAGTTTGGGCTGGGGCCGACGATCGCGGTGCGGCGAGACGCGCTGGATGCAATTGGCGGCTATCCCGCAATTGGAGATTATTTCGCGAACGACTTCATCATCGGCAACAAGATCGACGCTGCCGGTTTCGAGGTCGCGCTTTCGGGACACATCATTTCCCACGTTGTCGCGCCGATGAGTTTGCGGCAGATGTGGCAGCGTCATGTGCGCTGGGCAACCAGTACGCGGCGATCGAGGCCGATGGGACACTTCGGGTCGGGGCTGGTTTATGCGACGCCCTACGGCCTGCTGGCGCTGATCGCCGGCTTTGCGGCTGGAATGCCTGGCATCGGTGCCGGGCTGTTCGTCTGGTCGCTGTTGAACCGCGTGATTGAAGCTGTCGCGATCGGATGGGGAATCACGCGCTGTCGCGAGTGCCTTGTGCGACCGTGGCTTTACCCGGTGCGCGATCTGGCAGGCTTTATCGTCTGGGCCGCGAGCTACACGATTCGCCGGATGAAGTGGCGCAATGGACGCTTTGAGCTGATCGCCGATGGGCGCATCCAGATGCGCGACCGTAACGGTAATGTGGTGACGCTGAGCCAGTCTTAGCGGCCTGCTGACTGCGATTGTGCGATGACATCGTGCAAAGCAGGCGCTGGCTGGCCGGGCTGCAGATCGAGAGGCCTGTCCGTCAGCAGGCGATGCGCGGAGAGTTCGTTCACAACCCACGCATGACTGCCAATCAGCGCGGCGACGTGGGCACCGTCGTCTTCGGAGACCACGAGAAATTTGCGATTGCCCATTCCCCATTGCGAAGCGAGGTCGTTGTCGTCGAGGAATATCTTTGGCGCGTCAGGGTAGTGTGAGCCCCAAAGCATCGATGAGCTTTTGCCGTTGACCAGCAACGCCTGGCGACCGGTGTAGAAGATCACGGAAGAACTGGCTGACTGGTCTCCGTAGACAACCAGCGTATCTGCCGGCGCTGCATAGCGGTTGAACGCATCTGCAAGCTGCCGGGAACTGAGCAGCGGCTCAAAGCGCACCAGCGCGACATGCGCTGCGATAAGAAACACCGTTGCCGTCAGAGCAATCGCCAGCGTCGAGGCGAAATGCCTTCTCTTTACGCGCAGTACCCACGCCACAAGTGGACCGACGAGCAGCGTGATCGCTGCAATGATCGCAGGGAGCCGCAGCGCGGCGAACGAACTTCCTGTGAGATCGAAGAAATGTGCCATCGAGAGTGTGTAGTCCGTCTGCTGCGCCAGTACGGCGCCAATATCTGACGGTACAGGCAGATGGCGTGATGACCACAGCCCATAGACGAGCGCGGATGCAGCCGCGATGCCGATGACGGCAAAGACAGCCTGCGCCGCTAGAACGACCGAAGTCGAGGAACCGGACCCTGCTCTATTGGCGGACTCCTCATAGTGGGCGAGCGCCGCGCACGTCAGGATGAGGATCGGGAAGTAGGCCGGGAAGGTGTAGTACTCCTGATTAGTTGAGACGGAGAAGAACAGCAGGATGAATGCACCGTAGAGCGTGAGCAACAGAGTCGTCTTGCCGGCGAAGTCGAGGTTGCGCAGCTTAGCAAGCAGCTGCGCGGATGATGAACCAGCAGAGCGCCGCCAGCGCTGCCATGCAGCGAGAACCGCGAGCGGGAAGAACAGGCTCCACGGAAACAACCAGACAAGATGGAGCGACCAGTAGAGAGCGAATGGGAGCTTGTTGTAATCCTTAGGTATGCGCCGCCCGAGGAAGCGGAGGACGTGCTCGTTGATGAAGTAGAACCAGAAGAATCCCTGGTTGCGCAATCCCGCGAGAATGTGCCACGGCGCTGCAATTGCGACAAAGAGAAGCGTTCCGCTGACGAGACGGAACTCGCGCCAGCGACGCCACTCGCCGGTCAGAAGCAGATATGGAATGGCGGCCGCAACGAAGAAGACTGGTGCTATCAGCCCCTTCGTCAGCATGGCGAGCGCGAGCGCTGCGTAGGTCCAGTAAAAGCGATTTGGTTTGTGGTCTTCGAGTCCCGTCAGAAATGCATAGAGCGCGCCGGCGATGAGAAACGTAAGGATCGCTTCGGGAATGTAGACACGCGTGAAGAGAAAGATTCCAACTGCTGTCAGAGATCCAAAGGCCGCGTAGAGACCGGCCCGTTCACCGTACGCGCGACGCGACCATCGCCAGGCGAGAAACGCGCACAGGAGCACGCAGAGTTCCATTGGCAGGTGGGTGGCAAAGACGTTGTAGCCAAAGACGCGGTAATCGGTCGAGACGAGCCAATAGGGCAGCGGGGGCTTCTCGAGATAACGGATTCCGTTCACTTTGAGTGTCACAAAATCGTTGCTCTCGGCCATATGGCGGGCTGCGTTTGCGTGGGTAGCATCCGCGTCGTCAAGCAGCGACGGTGAAAACATAGCGGCAACATGAATGACGAGGAAGAGCGCCATTACGAGCGTCAAACTCAATGCGATGGAAAGAGGAGCCGCCTGGGGCGTCAGGTCGCGCCGCGATTGCTGCGGCGGAGAGGATGAAAGGAGCGGACTCACTAAATAATGATTTTAACAGCGGGATTCAGCGTTGAGTGTCGCGCCGCCAACGTCGTGTAGTCTCGATAGGCGGGGTAAATTTCGTCAAAGGCACACGTTCTTCGCTCATGCAGACCTATGCCGCTGTAGACATTGGATCGAATTCATGCCGCCTTAAGATCGCCAGCGTGGAGCGGCATCGCCTGAAGACGCTGCATGAGGACCGCGAGGTTACGCGGCTCGGCGAAAGCGTTTTTGACACGGGCGTGGTTTCTCCTGATTCAATGGCGCTGACTATTCGCGCGCTCAAACGCTTTCTGAAAGCGGTGCAGGCACACGCCGTCGACCAGATTCGCGTGGTCGCAACCAGCGCGGTGCGCGACGCCCGCAATCAATCGGAGTTCATCGCCTGGGTGAAATCCGCGACCGGATGGAATGTCGAGATCATTTCGGGTCTTGAAGAGGGACGCCTGATTCAAATGGGTCTGGTCAGCGTCGAGCCGGCTGCGCGGGGGCGGTGCATTCTTATCGATCTCGGCGGCGGCAGCTGTGAAGTGACGCTGTCGGACGCGGGACGAATTCGCGAAATCGTCAGCCTGCCCCTGGGCGCGGTTCGGCTGACACGTGAATTCTTGCGGAATGATCCGCCGACGAAAGAGCAGATAACGCAGATGAAGACTTTCATCTCGCGTGAGGTTGGCCGGGCCGAGAAGCGGCTGGCTGGTCAACGCGCGCGCGTGGTGATTGCAACTTCAGGCACGGCGGCCGCGCTGGCGGCTGCGAGCCGGCAAATGGCGAAGTCGCCAAAGAGGAAGCGTATGGAGGAGTACGCAGAGGCGACCCACGTCAAGAAGCTTGCGGCGAAGCTGACAAAAATGAGCGATGCGGGGCGAGCGCAGGTTCCCGGCATTGGGCCGAGGCGTTCGGAAATTATTGTTGCCGGGTCGCACGTTTACGCTGAGTTGGTCGACCGGCTTGACCTGGCGGGCTTTCAATATTCGCCCGCGGGGCTCCGGGACGGGATTCTGGCGTTGATGCTGGCGCAACAAGATGAACACACCTCTGCCCACCAGCGATTCGAGACCGAGCGATGGGAAGGTGTTCTGGAGCTTTGCCGTCGGTATGGTGTCGATCCGAGGCGCCAGTTGGCGGTGCGAAATCGCGCGGTGCAATTGTTCAGGGAAATGCAGAGTGTGCACAACCTGCCGGAGGAGTACTCCTTTTGGCTCGAGGCTGCGGCCTTGATGCATGAGGTCGGCAAGTTCATGAACTATCAGGGGCACCATCGGCATACGCAGTACATCATCGCGAATTCAGAACTGTATGGATTTGCCCCTGAACAGCGGGCGATCGTGAGCGCGATAGCAAGATATCTTGGCAAGTCGCGGCCCAGCGCCCAGGACCGGCTGATGCGGTTGATCCCTCCGGCGGAATATGCGAACGTTGAGCGCGCGATTGTGCTGCTGCGGCTCGCCGTGGCGCTGAAACAGGGGCGAGCGTCGCTGGGAACAGGGGAACTGCAGTTGCCCGCGATACGCACGCGAGTCTTCGCCAGGCGCGTTACGTTGGAGCTGCTTCGAGCGCGGTCTGCCGCCGAGCTTGAGCTGTGGGCGCTGCGGAAGGAAGCCGGCTATTTCCGCGAAGTCTTCCGGCGCGATCTCTTCGTCGAACTTGTATAGGCCTTAGCGAGCGAACGCACGATACGCGCGTCCAGCAACCATTGCAGCGAGGCCGGAGTGCGGGTGGTGTCTACGCGCGCGATTGCGCCTTTGCGCAGACGGATTGCTGCCGGCCGGCCGGCGGGGACGATCAAAGAGCCGAGAAATGTCGTCAGATTAGGGTTGTGGCCTACGACGAGCACATTCTCGAATCCGTTGAGTTCGCTCAACAAAGTGCGGAAGTCCGTCAATGTAGCCGTGGGGGCGAGTGCGCTCGACAAACGGATCTTGCCGTCATACGCGACTTCATTGGCGACAAACGCAGCCGTCTGCACGGCGCGCTTGAGCGGACTGGAAACAACGAGGTCAAACTGCACATTCAAAGAATTGAGCAGATTGCCGATCAGGATGCACTGCTGCTTTCCCTCTTTATCGAGCGGACGCTTGATATCGACGACAGGATTGGCGCGGCGCACGCCGGCATTTGCGTGACGGAGGATATACAGATTCACGAGGGAGCGGTACTCCTTGCTTATCTAGAAAATTGTAGCAATTAAGCGGCTACCAGATAGTACGTGGCTCGATTGCTGCCTCAGTTTTAGATGCAGGCTGTGGGGGCGCAGCCTCAGGGATCGGAACAGCGGGTGCGGTATTTTGCAGCACGAGAGACGCAAGCGAAGCGCGCTGCCAGAGGCGGGCTGCAAGCAGCGATGCGATGCCGAGTTGTCCGAGCAGGAAGGCGATTGCGGTCGAGTGAGGCGAGATGGCGGCGACCCAACTCCAGACGCATAGTGCAAAGATCGCGAATCCGAGGCCCCCGCTTAAGAAGTAGCTGAGAAACGAGCGAGTGAAGTCTCCGCGAAGCAGTCGAAAAGTGAGAGGAAAGCTGCGTCGCACGCGGCGGTCAGAGGCGAGACCCAATTTGACCACTACGGATTCAGCGAGATCAAAGTAGAACCGCAGTAGAAGCACGATGATGAAGATCGCGGCCATTGAAAGACTCGAGCGTAAGAAAATCGCACTGCCAACGTAAGTCTTACTGGCGTGGGCAAGCCACGCGTCCCGCAGCGTCGTGAGTGCCCAAAGTATGAGACCGATGACGACGGCCGAGACCAGGGTGAGACGGATGAAGCGGAAGAAGTAGCGGATTCCGGCATCTGCCACAACGCTGAGGCGCGGCCGCGCGCCGGCCTGGAAGACAAACAGCGCGCCGGCAACGAGTATGAAGTTTACGAGCGTGAATACAATGACGCTGAGCAGAGCTGGAGTGGCGGCGATGGCCCGGTACTTGTGGGCGTGCTGCACCAATTCGGCAATGTAGGCGAGGTCAACACGGCCCGCGATTTCCTGAGCGGCCAGCGAGTGATCCAGGTAACCGCCGACATAGCCTGCGAAGGGGAGCGTCGCAAACAACCCACAAAGCAGGCTGGCCAGCCATGCCCACAAGAGCAGGCGAGCGTTTGCCAGCAGCAAACGAAGTCCGCCAAACAGCAGCGAGCGTCGTACGCCGGCGTCAACCCGACGCAATGAATGATCGGCGCCAAGCGTGTTTTGAAAGAGTGGAGCTTGCATCGTCATTTCCTAAACGATCCACGCCGCCCATTGAGCGACCAATTGTGATGTAAACATCCACCAGTTCGCCAGCTTATGCGTGGCGCGCCTGTCTCTAGAGACGGTGAAGCTATTGTTGAGCAGGTCGGTGTCAAGCCAGATCTGATGATCGGGGTCGATTTCTGCGGAAACTACCTGGGCATTCTTGACATAGGTGAAACGGGTCCAGCGATCTGATCCATCCCACGATTCGCGAACTTTCTCTCCATTGTCAAAACGAATTTCCACCGTTACCGGACGAACGAAGTCACCTTTTCGGTGAAGCTGAACGATGGTGCGAAACTGCTTCGCGTCTCCATCTGGTTTCCACCACTCGACAGGTTCGGAGTACGCATTATCGACCGCGTAGTCAAGGATGGCTGTCCCATAAATGGCCTTATCGAAGAATTCATCCAACTCGTCACGGCCGCTTACTCCGATGGCGGTGTTGATGAAGTCCGTTCCGGTGGGGTGTTTGAAGCGATAGTGAGTGAAGTAAGTGCGCATGATCTGACGCATCGTGTCTTCACCAACGATGGACTCCAGTGTCATCAGCGCGGATGCTGTTTTGCCGTAGGTCACACCACCGTAGCTGTCGCTGTCGACGAACTTCCACGCTTCGCGCGTTACCGGGTCATAGTCGGGAATTGAGACGTACTCGGCGCGCTGCTGCTCGACATCGCCAGCGTGGACAAAAGGAAAGTTCATAAGTGACGTGCGCTCGCCGTAAAGCGCGCTGAGAACTTTGACCTCGGTGTAGGAGTTGATTCCCTCGTCAAGCCACGCTTCTTCGAACTCGTTGGTCGCGACCATTCCATACCAGTACTGATGACCGTACTCATGTTCAGTAACTTCCTCAGGCAGGTAAAGATGTGCGGGCATCGCCCATGCGGTGCCGGCGGTGAAGAGGGTGGGGTACTCCATTCCTTCTAGTTCTGAGTCAGGCTCGGGATCCACGAGGGTGATCTGCTTGTAAGGGTATGGGCCGTACCAATCATCAAACTTCTGCATGCTCGCCTTGAGCACGTTCAGGTAGCGCTGGCGTTGGTTCGCATGACACTCGAGCACAAGAGCGTGCATCTTTACCGGGCCCATGCTGCTTTGGAACATTTCGTCGGCGATCAGGAAATGGGGCGAAGCGGCGAACGCAAAATCGTGTACGTCTTCCGCGTGGAACGAGAGTGTCTTTGTCTTGTCTGACTGCAATTGTTCCGCGGTCTGGACACCCGTTGCGCCGACAATGTATCGCTGTGGCACATTGAGTTTGACATCGAAGGTGCCGAAGTCTGCGAAGAATTCAGTGGTGGCATGGTACTGGTGGCAATTCCACGCGTTGTGCCACCAGACTCCGACCTTGGGAAACCACTGGCCGCCCATGATGAAGTCGCGTTTGTAGCCGTTGCGCGCAATGGATTCCGGAAACTTGTCGTGAAAGGTCAAGTGAAACGTGATGGTCTGGCCTGGTTCGACCGCGTGAGGCAGATGGACCATCATCACGGTTCGATCATCGGGGTTGTCATCATCAGGGGCGATGAACTTCATGCCCGGCGCGAGATTGCCGTAGCCGTCGGCGGTGATGGTCTTGATTTCGATGGCGCCGGTTTTCTCGGGCGGATAGCTCTCCTCTACCGCTCGAACGCCGCCATCGCGGTGCGTTTCGTAAGAGAACGTCGATTGCGGGCGGAACGCGTTGAGATAGAGGTGAAAGGGAAAAGAGTCGAGGGCCTGGCGGGTCAGATTTCTGTAAGTCAGGGTCTCGGTGGCGTCGAGGGTTTTGTTTTGCGTGTCCAGCTTTGCGTCGATGGTGTACGCGACGACGCGCTCTGAAAGCGGTTCGCCGTCTGGCGAGTTCGTCGCAATGCTCTGCGCACCGGCAATGAAACACGAAACCATGGCCGAGGCGAGAAAGGCAGCACAGGACAGACGAGACATTGCGAGATTGTAGAACAGCGCAGCAGGCTGCTCACTGTCGCTGCCACTGTTCGCTGAGCAGCAGGCCCCCGAATGCAGTATCGGACTTGATACATCGGAGTCCTGCTGCGGCGAACGCGGCTGCGTGGTCAGGAAGGCGCACAATGCGGAGTCCCGTGAGAATGCGAAACCCGAAGTAGAGAGCCCGGACCAACGAACTCCCGAACATGCGAGGAGCGCCACGATCGGGCACGGCGAAGTCTGACAGCACCCATCGCGCTCCGGGTCGCATGTGCGCCGCGATTCGCGACGCGAGGCTGTCGACTTCTGATTGGCTAAGGCAGTCGAGGAAGAAATGCGTGACGATCAGATCGTAGTCGTCGCGGGGCGGGACAAGAAGACGCGCGTCCTGTTGGAGCAGCCTGAGGCGTGGAATTTGACCGCTACGCAACGATTGCAGCCGTAACATTTCTGCGCTGGTGTCAACGCTGTCGATTTCTACTTCTGAATTTGTCGCCAGCAGCGCGGCGACAAATCGCCCGTCGCCATCGCCGATGGCAAGAACCTTGCGGGCGTCCTGCATCCAATCGAGAAAGCGAAAGCGGCAGCGCGCGAGGAGGTTTCCGAAAGTAACCTTCTCCAGCAGCGCATACATGCGGGCGATTCCGTCAAAGTTCGCGTTGGTCATCGACGCAGGAGCGGAAGGACAAAAAGTGGAGTCAGTAAGGCGCAGTCAGCGGCGATACGCAGAGATAGAGCACTGAAGCGTGTGCGATTCCATTCCAGCCAGAGCAACGCGACGGTGCTTGTAATAATCGCAAAGATAATCGGGCTTAAATGTCCGGCCATGCCCGCAAACGAGATTGCAAGACATCCAACCGAAAGTGGCCAGAAACTTCGTGTCTGCGGAGGCGGGTCACCGCTTGCCTCCCATCGCGTTATGGCGATGCAGTTAAGCCAGCACAGCACACCCAGCGCCAAGACAGGCAATATCATTTCTGATTTCTGCTGCTGAGCCAAACGAACCCAGGTGGGCACTGCGATGGCGGAAGAGAAAAACACTCCGACCGCAAACTCCTTCGGAAACCAGCGGGTCTGCCGTCGGAAGGCGTGGATCAGCAAGTAGTAAATGACGAGGAAAGCGGCAAGCGCCAGGAAGTCGTGACGGGTCGCGGGCAGGAGAACAGTTCCGTTCCTGAACAGCATGACCGCTCCGATAGTGCCGGCTGCCGCGAGCAGAGGAACGAAACGCATGCGATGACGCGCGTAGAAAAAGTGCCGCTCCTTCAGATGTTCTCCAGGTGCAGGATCGAAGCCGTCGAGAATGCGATCGAGAACATAGATAGCCCAAACCCCGATCGCGAGAAGCACAAGCAACTTGATTGGCAAATGGACGTGCGCGGCTGCCGAGAAGAGAGCACACCAGAGGACCGCAAGAGTCGGCGCATCCAGCGATAGCAGGTGCCACCAGACGAGCGGACGAACGGAATACTCAATGCGTGCGGAAATGGCAGGGGAGGCCACTACAGCCATTTTAGACCGCCGAGTAGGTGCGTGTTGCAGGCTGGGGTGTTATTCGGCGAGCGAGTGCTCAGCAATGGCCGCTATGCTTGGCGGCGGTACGACGCTCTCGAGCGGGGTTGGACGTCTGGGTTGCGGTAACGGCGGAATTTCCGCCGCGAGTGCTTTGCCCTCTGCCAGGCGGATCAGGAATTCCTGGGCGCTGAATGGAACTGCTTGCCCTGGCTTCGTTCGGATGTATTGACCGTCCGGCTGCAGCAGCCACGCTTTCGTGTTGTCGGCGAGATATGCGGCAAGAATTTCGTTGCTCAATCGAGCGCGCAGGCCCGGGTCGCCGACGGGGAAAACCACCTCGCAACGTTCGAATAGATTCCGCGGCATCCAGTCTGCAGAACCGCAGTAAATTTCCTGATTTCCGCCGTTCTCGAAAGCGAAGATTCGACTGTGCTCGAGAAAGCGTCCAAGGATCGAGCGCACGCGGATGTTTTCACTCAATCCATGGACGCCAGGGCGCAGCGCACAAATGCCGCGGATGATGCAATCAACTTCTACTCCGGCCTGCGAAGCGTTATAAAGCGCGGCGACGATGCTGGGCTCGAGCAATGAGTTCATCTTTGCAATGATTCGTGCGGGCCTGCCGGCGCGTGCGTGGGTGGTCTCGCGATCGATCAAAGCGATGGTCTGCGCGGCAAGATGAACAGGCGCAAGCATCAGAGGGCTGTGATCTTCTGTCTCGGAGTGGGCCGTCAAAAAGTTAAAAACAGCGTGCACTGCTGCGGTGATCTGCGGATCTGCTGTAAGCAGACTGATGTCGGTATAGAAGCGGGCGGTGATCGGATTGTAGTTTCCGGTGCCCAGATGCGCGTAGCGTCGCGTCACTCCATCAGCGTCGCGCCGAACCAGCAACGCGAGCTTGGCGTGTGTCTTGAGTCCGACGAGGCCGTGGAAGACCTGCACGCCGGCATCTTCGAGGTTGCGTGCCCAGCGAATGTTTGAAGCTTCATCGAAACGCGCCATCAGTTCGACTACAACGGTGACTTCTTTGGTCTGCGCAGCTTCGATCAGCGCCTGGAAGATCGAAGAGTTTTCGCTGGTTCGATAGAGGGTCTGCTTCATCGAAACGACGTTTGGATCTTTTGCCGCGGCTTCAATGAACTGCTCGACCGCATTGTAAGAGTCGTACGGATGATGGAACATCAGGTCGTGCGGTCGGAGTTCGTCGAATAGATCGCTGC